>CAXBAC010000001.1:0-25647 GCA_963973485.1 uncultured Polaribacter sp.
ATAATTATCATTCAGGTATTGCTGCAGTATCATTTCATCCAACATTAACAGTACCTATGGGTTACAAAACTTCTGGAGAACCAATAAGTTTAACTTTTGTAGGTAAACCTTTTGACGAAAGAAATTTATTAGAATTGGGCTATGCTTTTGAGCAATTAACAAAAGTGAGAAAAATGCCAGAAAACTATCGCTAATAAGAATAGCAATCTTTTAAAAAAGCGTATTTTTGCACTTGCTTAAATTAGAACAGAAATGCGTACAAAAACCATAAAAAAAAATAAAATCAACGTAGTTACTTTAGGTTGCTCAAAAAACGTTTACGATAGTGAAGTTTTAATGGGGCAGTTAAAAGCTAATGGTAAAAATGTTGTTCATGAAGATGAAAACGACGATGGGAATATTGTTGTAATTAACACATGTGGTTTTATTGGTAAAGCAAAAGAAGAATCTATAGATACTATTTTACATTATGCACAAAGAAAAGAAGCTGGTGAAATAGATAAGGTTTTTGTTTCTGGGTGTTTAAGTGAGCGTTACAAACCAGATTTAGAAGCAGAAATTCCGAATGTAGATCAATATTTTGGTACTCACGATTTGCCAAATCTTTTAAAAGTATTAGAAGCAGATTACAAGCATGAGTTAATTGGAGAACGTTTAACAACTACTCCAAAACATTATGCGTATTTAAAAATTGCAGAAGGTTGTGATAGACCTTGCTCTTTTTGTGCTATACCTTTAATGCGAGGTAAACACAAATCTACACCAATTGAAGATATTGTTACAGAAGCAACAAAATTAGCTGCAAAAGGTATTAAAGAAATAATGCTAATTGCGCAAGATTTAACCTATTATGGCTTAGATATTTACAAAAAAAGAGCTTTAGCACAATTACTAGAAGCATTAACCAAAGTAGAAGGAATAGAGTGGATTAGAATGCATTATGCATTTCCAACTGGTTTCCCTATGGATGTGTTAGAGGTAATGAAACGTGAGCCTAAAGTTTGTAATTATTTAGATATTCCTTTACAGCATATAAATACTGAGTTGTTAAAATCGATGAAAAGAGGAACAACTCACGAAAAAACAACGGCTTTAATTCATAAATTTAGAGAAGTTGTTCCAGAAATGGCAATTAGAACTACGCTTATTGTAGGTTATCCTGGAGAAACAGAAGAAATGTTTCAAGAATTAAAAGATTGGGTAGAGGAAATGCGTTTTGAAAGATTGGGGGCTTTTCAATATTCTCATGAAGAAAATACTGGGGCTTACGTTTTAGAAGATGATGTACCAGATGATGTGAAGTTTAAACGTGTAAATGAAATTATGGAAGTTCAATCTCAAATTTCTTGGGAATTGAATCAACAAAAAATAGGAAAAACTTTTCGTTGTTTGTTTGATAGAAAAGATGGTGAGTATTTCTATGGAAGAACAGAATACGATTCACCAGATGTAGATAATGATGTTTTGGTAGATGCCAAAGAACATTACATAAAAATAGGTGAATTTATAGATGTAAAAATTCACGAAGCTGGAGACTATGATTTGTATGGAACACCTGTTAAAACACAAGAAAAACCAGTTCCTTTACATCAGAAAAGAAAATAAAACATAAGTTTTAAAAAAAACAAAGCCTCTTTAAATTAAAGAGGCTTTGTTTTTGTTTGAAAACTAGTGTTGTTTTATTTTAAAGTATCTGAGTTTAGTAGAAAAACAGCATTCGCTAAAAATAATTTTCCATTATCCCAAAAAGATCTAAATAAAGGATTGTCTACCATATACACAAAGCTTCCACGTCCTTTTCTTTCTGAGCCAAACAATAAAGATTCTGGAATATATTTAACAGCTTTACTACCTGCATAACCAGAAATGTTTTTTGCAGATTCATCAAAATAGGCAACATTTACACCACTTTTTAAGTAATTGTAAGAAGAACTACCAAGCTTTAAAGAAAAATACTCGTTGTTGTAACCAAAAGCTAAAGGATGTGTATTGTCTACCTTACTTTTAAAAATAGCTCCTGTAATTAAGTTTGCTACACTTTCTCTTTCTTGCTCAGCATAAGGAGTTAGGTTAGCCTTTTCATTCTCTTTATCCTCATTCTTTTTTCTTGTTAAGGCAAATCCTTTTTTATCAGCAAAACTATTTAAAGCACTTCCAATTGCAATTACAGTTCCTCCAGAACGTGCAAAACTGGTAAGTTTATTTAAAGTAGAACTGTTTAAAACCCTACTGTAATAACCATTTGGTAAAATAATAACATCAAAATCAGTAAAGTTTACACCACCAAAATAATCAGAATCAATAATGGTTACAGGGTATTTTAACTCAGTTTCAAAAAAGTGCCATATTTCTCCAAAACTTAAAGAAGAAGTACCTTCTCCAGACAATAAAGCCACTTTTTGTTGGTTGATTGGTTTTACAGAACCTGAACCAAAATCTACTCCAATATTTACAAAACCAGTTGATGTAGTTGTTAATTGACGGTTATGTTTGTTGGCAATTTCTAATAATTTTTCATCAAAATTATTAGTTCTATTATCATTTCTTAAAATGATTAAAGACCCCCTTTCAAAAGTTTTTCCACTAATAGAAAATGGCTTTTCAGAAAAACGAGGTGTAATATTGTGCTGTAATAAATCACCTAAAAAGGTTGCATCTTTTAAACTATTCCATTTAGAAATATAAGCATAAGCATTTTTATCTATGGAATTACTAACCTTTACATTATTTTTAGTAGCAACAGTGGCAACTTTAGATTTTGATGCAATTGCTTTAAAACCATGTGCATAAGGCAAAGACCAAGCTGTAATATCATAAGTAAGCGAATCTGCTAATTTTGCTGAAGGTTCAAACAACACATTTACCATTTTTCCTTTTGGTTGATCTGTATGAATTACCAAATCTGAATTAGAAACATTCATTTTTTCATCTTCTTGAGAATAGAAGCTATATCCTTTTACGCTGCCATTTTCAGCATTTGCATAGCTAATTTCATGTTTATCTAATAATGCTTTTAAACGATTTATTTTATCTTGATTCTCATTTTTAAGCACAAAACTTTTATAAGTTAAATTTGAGTTATCAAAATATTTTTTGAATTCTGTGTTTAGTTTTTCAGCATTTTTAGAAGCAATTTCTACTGTAGATAAACCTGTAGTTTTATGGTGAGTTGCTCTATCTTTTAAAGTTAAAACTTCACCTTCATCAGTTTGAATACCTAAACCAGCTCTTCCATGACCTGCTTGTTCATAAGTCATACCAATTGCGCCCATAAAAGTTGGGTAGGTATCTCCATAACTTGGATACAGTAAGTCAAAACTTTCTTTTGTAAAATACAACCATCCTTCTTTGTCAAAATATTTAGCATGGTTTTTTCCAATTGCTGTTTGAAAATCACGTTGCCAATCTGTAATTACCTCATGAAAAGGTTCTGCAGCTGGTGCAAAATAATATGGACTATTAATACCTTGTTCATGAAAATCTACATGAATGTGAGGCATCCATTTATTATAAATTTTAATTCTTTGTTGACTTTCAACTTGTGTAGCCCAAGCCCAATCTCTATTTAAATCGAATAAATAATGGTTTGGTCTTCCTCCAGGCCAAGGTTCATTGTGTTCTTTGGCAGTTTGAGTAATATCGTAAGGCGTACTTTTTACTTGATTGTACCAGTTTACATAACGATCTCTTCCATCAGGATTTATACAAGGATCTATGATAACCACAGTATTTTCTAACCAATCTTTTTTAGAAGTAACCAATTCGTAAAGTGTTAGCATAGAAGCTTCTGTACTTGAAGCTTCATTTCCATGAACATTGTAACTTAACCAAACTATGGCTTTTTTATTTGTTGATTTGTTTGTTAAGATTCCTGTTTGCGAAAGATTAGCAGTTCTAATTTCCTCTAAATTATTTATATTTTCTTGAGAAGAAACGTAAGTTACATACAAAGGTCTGTGCTCATTTGTTTCACCATATTTTTCGAGTTTAACGTTTGATAATGTTTTACTTACGTACTCAAAATAATCTACAACATTGTGATGTCTTGTAAAACGAGACCCAATTTCATAACCTAAAAACTCAGAAGGCGATTTAATAGATTGTGAAAAAACAGAAATTGAGACTAAAAAGCAGGATAAAAAGAGAGCTTTAATTTTCATGAAATAAGTTTTGATTTTTATCAAAAATAAGGAATAAATTTTAGTATTTGATATCTGTAAAATTTAAAGGCGTTAAATATATGTTAGATTGATTTTCATTTTTTAACTTGCTATAAAATAGTTGTATTTTTATCGAAAATTAAACCAATTATATGATTTCTATGTCAGACTCTGAATGTTATAAAATAAATGTGTCTCTATGGTAAAAATTAAACACATTCCTTTTCAAAAAACAGGTTTCTTTTCTGATATAATGCATGATTATTTAGAGAAAAATGATAAAATAAATTCATTTTACAATAACTTTCCTAATCTAGAAGGCTTTAAAAAACAAATTCAAGAAAAGCAAAATTCATTTTCTGATGCTCATAGATCAATTTTAAAAAACGCATTAGCAAAACAATATGAAGGCTTTGAGGCTTCTTCAAAAACCAATGCACATATAGCTTTACTAGAAGATAAAAATACATTTACAATAACAACAGGTCATCAATTAAACTTATTTACTGGACCTTTATATTTTTTATATAAAATATTTTCTACCATTAATTTGTGTGAAGAATTGTCAGAAAAGTTTCCTGAACAGAATTTTGTACCAGTTTATTGGATGGCAACAGAAGATCATGATTTTGACGAAATAAATTACTTTAATTTTGATGGCAAAAAAGTAACATGGAATAGCAAAGATGGTGGAGCAGTTGGTCGTTTTTCTACAGAGGGTTTAGATGATGTTTTTAAAGTTTTTTCAAATCATCTTGGAAACTCTAAAAATGCAGAATATTTAAAAGAACTTTTTACTGAAGGCTATCTAAACCACAAAAATTTAGCTGATGCTACTCGTTTTATAGCGAATAAAATTTTCGCTGACTATGGTTTGGTAATTGTTGATGGAGATGATACAGCTTTAAAACAACTATTTTCTCCTTTTGTTAAAGAAGAATTAGAACAAGGAACATCTTTTGCAGCTGTTTCTAAAACTATTGAAGCTCTTGAAGAGAATTATAAAATTCAAGTGAATCCAAGAGAAATTAACTTGTTTTATTTAGGAGACGACTTTAGAGAGCGTATTGTTTTTGAAGATGGTTTATACAAAGTAATTAACACCACTATTGCATTTACTAAAGAAGAAATTTTAGCTGAAGTTGAAAATAACCCTTTAGCATTTTCGCCAAACGTAATCATGAGACCATTATATCAAGAGGTAATTTTACCCAATCTTTGTTATATTGGAGGAGGAGGAGAGTTGGCTTATTGGCTGCAGTTAAAAGCTTATTTTAATAAAGTTGCTATTGCTTTTCCTATTTTATTATTGCGTAATTCTGTACAAGTAGTTTCAGAAAAACAAGCTAGAAAGTTGGCCAAGCTTAACATAACTAAAGAAGAAATTTTTCTAGATCAGTTTGAGTTGCTATCTAATAAAGTAGTTGAAAACACTGAGATTGAAACAGATTTTAGTGATAAAAAAGAATTCTTAAAAAATCAGTTTAAAGATTTAAAGAAAGTTGCAGAAAAAACTGATATTACCTTTCTTAATGCTGTAAATGCTCAAGAACGTAAGCAAATTAAAGGATTAGAAAACTTAGAAAAAAGGTTGTTAAAAGCAGAAAAAAGAAGACAAAAAGATTTGGTTGATAGAATTACAGTATTGCAAAATGAAATTTTACCAAATCAATCTTTAGAAGAGCGCCAGCGAAACTTTTCTGAATATTATTTAGAATATGGCTCAGCTTTTTTAGAGGCTTTAAAAGATAATTTAGCACCTTTGCAACTTGAGTTTACAATTTTAGAAATGTAATGAAAGACAAAGGACTTCATCCCAAAAATAGATTTAACAAAGGATATAATTTTGATGATTTAATTGCCAAAAATCCTAACTTAAAAGCATTTGTATTTAAAAATAAATATGATGATTTGACAATCGATTTTTCAGATCCAAAAGCAGTTAAAGAACTTAATAAAGCCCTATTATTTTCTTTTGAACAACTTTCGGTTTGGGATTTTCCTGATGAAAATTTATGTCCTCCAATTCCTGGAAGATTAGACTACATTCATCATTTGGCTGATTTGCTTTCATCAGAAAAAAATATAAAAATTTTAGACGTAGGAACAGGAGCTACTTGTATTTATCCGCTTTTAGGTGTTGCAGAATACAATTGGAGTTTTGTTGCTACAGATATTGAATTAAATGCTTTAGATACTGCACAAGACAATATTGATGACAATAATTTTACTGATAAAATAGAATTGCGTCAACAATTAGATGAGACTAATATTTTAAAAGGTATTCTTGAAGATTCAGATTTTTTTTCGGCTACCATGTGTAATCCTCCTTTTTATAAATCTGCAGAGGAAGCACAAGGTGCAAATAGAAGAAAAACAAGGAATTTAGGCAATAATGCTGTTCGTAATTTTTCTGGAAATAATAATGAACTTTGGTATGTTGGAGGTGAAAAAGCTTTTTTACACACCTATTTGTATGAAAGTTCTTTGTATCCAAAAAGTAATAAGTGGTTTACAAGTTTGGTGTCTAAAAAAGAAAATGTGGAGAGTTTAAAAGCATCTTCTAAAAAACTAGGTGTACAAACTTTTAAAGTACTACCAATGCACCAAGGAAATAAGGTAACAAGAATTGTTTGTTGGCAGTTTTAGTTGTACACAATATCACTTATTTTATACTTTTTACAGATGTAATGTAAAATTACATAGACTAACATGTGTACAAATAGTAAACAAAGAAAAGCATATAAAGGAACTCCTAAAATTTGATAAGGCCAATAATAGGTCCAAACTCCTAATTGAATAGTAATAACCTCACCAAAAGCAGGTAATATTAAAGCTAAAATAATAGCTAAAATAATCTTATTTTTTTGCGTTTGATGTTTTAAGTATGGTATTAAATTACGTTCTAGTTTGTACAAATAATGGAAAGCTAACATCCAAGCAAATGGAACCCATAAAGGGATTATTCTTGAAACTTCATGATATTCCCAGAAACCATTAGTTACTCCCCAAGTTTCACCAACTATACCTCCAAAACCTGTTAATAACATGCCTGCTAAAAGCAGCCAGTTTTTTTCTTTTGGTTTAATAATTTCTTTATAGCAGTTCTGAATTATTTTGAGTACTAAAATTATAGCAATTATTAAATCGTACTTTTTTAAAATTCCAATTAAAACTCCAGCAACTATGAGCTTTATAAAAGCTTTTACGAGTTCTTTGGCAAATGCTTTTTTATTGTTACTAATCAATATTTTGATTTTCTTTTATTATTTTTTGAAACCTTTTTTCTTGAACTTGGTATTCTATAAAATAAACAAAAACACCATAAATGATAAACGTTAAGAAAGAGAGCAATAAAAACTTTAAAGATATTAAACCCTTAAAACCAAAATTACTGATACCCAATATAATTGATAAAGGTAAAGCAAAAAAAGAAGTGTATAGTAATGTATATTTTACTCTGCTATCTCTTTTTTTAGACCAATGCTTTATAAATTTTTTATCTAAGTTTTTATAGTATTCTTTAGATTTCATGGATAATAAATATATTACAAAAATAAAAAAACCGAAGTTTAAACTTCGGTTTTAATATGTTATTATTTATTTTAAATGTTAGGAATTACCAATTCTTGACCTGGATGAATTACATCTGGGTTTTTTAAGATACCTGTATTAGCCTTAAAAATTTCTGTATATTTCATTGGTTTACCATAATACTGTTTTGCAATTTTACCTAAAGTTTCTCCTTTTTCTACAGTATGATAAGCATAAACAGATTTATCATCTACCTTAATATCTGCCATTAAATCATTAGGATTATCACCCCCAATAGCTTTAATCTCATCCCATAAAAGGTCTTTTTCATATTGTGTATGTGAAGTACCCCAAATTTTTAACTTACCATCTTCTTCTTTAACATCACCATTTTTAATGTTTAACTTTTCTCCTAAATCTAGTACACTTTGGTATTTTGCTTTCATAATTAATTTTTTAAATTCTATCTTACTGTTCTTTCGTTATCTGTATAATAGCCTTGTTTTGTTAAGTCTCCATCTACTTCATTACCTAGATTTTCTTTTCTTCTTTGTAGGTAAATTTCTTCATAATCTTGAGTATAATGAGGAGAGGTAACCACATTTAAATCAAATTTAATAGTAGTAAATACATCTTTTTCTGTATTGGCACGAATGGTAATGTAAAATTCTACGTAACCGATGTTTTTTGCACTATCGTAGTCTAAAACAATATAGCCAAAATCATCTTTACCAATAGAACCTGTTGGAAAATCGATTTCTATACAACCACAAGATGCTTGTACATCGTAAATTATTAAAGGTTCGTTTCCTCTATTGTAAAATTGATAAGCTGCTGTTAATTCAGAGCCTCTTAAAATAGGATAATAATGACGCTCTGGATTTATAATTTCCATTTTTGTTTTTCGAACATTTTCAATATCCGGCTTTCTAAACTCACAAGAGAGTGAAGTAATGGCTATTAGTAGAAGTAAAAATATTTTTTTCATTATTGTAAATTTAATCAATTTTTAATTAAATATAATTTCATCGCATGCAAGTGTATTTTTTCCATATACTTCTGCTTTTTTTATTCTTATAATAAAAGTATCTGGTAACTCTTTTCTATCAAAAGCTGTAGGTAGTTTTAAGGTAATTTCTTTTGTATCTAAAGAGGTATTATCTGATTTTAATTTTTCTTTTTTAATGGTTTTAAAGTCTTCGTCTAAAATTTCTATGGCACTTGGATAAAAAATATTGTGTTTTACATCTTGTAAAAAAGTAAAGGTTACTTGTTCTGATTTTTGGATATTTTCTTTATCAATTTTTAACACCAAATTGTCTATAGATGCAATGTGCCAGTTGGTATTGTAATCTTCTAAACCAAAAGCACCATCGTTTAAAACTTTAATATTTGTATAATCTTCATCTAATTTAGATATTACTTCAAATGGTTTTTTGAAAAAGTAGTTTTTCTTTTTATGATATTTATAAATTGTTTTACGCCAACTATTTATATAATCTTCTATTTTATAATCAACTTCATTATAGGTTTTCAACCCAGATGATTTACTGTAAGCAGTTAAATTGTCTAATAACTGTGCAGCTTGATTTTTTACAATAATTTCTTTATCACTATTTAGTTTTCCATAACCATAGACACCAAAACCATAATCTCTCATGATTTCTAACTTTAAAAATGTTAAAGCAGTGGCTAATTTTAGGTATTCTTTATCAAATTTATTTGCTTCTGTATGTGTATCAAACTCATCATAAAAAGAGAAAAATACTTTTGGGTCTAAATATTTTTTTGCTGTTTCATGTATACCACTGTAAATACTCAATTCTTTGTTACTTAAATAGAAAGCATCGTCTATAAAGTTGTAATAATTGGTTAAGACATTTGCTAATTTTTTTGAGTATTTACCTTCAAAATAAGTAGCTACTTCTTTTTCAATATCAACCTGAGGATTCCATAATAATTTTGCGAAAATGGTTGCTTTTAAATCTTGAAAGGTTCCGTAATTGTATTCGCTTCCATGTAAAAAAACACCATTTACACCCAATTTTTTGTAAAGTTTTAGGTTTTCTTGTGTTACTTTTAAAATAGGATAAATATCAAAGTAGTTATCAAAATTTACGGTATAATCCCAAATGTAGACATTGTTTAAATAGTTACGCCATTTTTTTATATCTGTTTCAAATTTTTTAAAATAATTGCTTTTTTCAATTGGAATACCTTTTTGAATAGCAATGGTGCTATAAAAAATACCTGTATTGTATTCGGCTTTAAAACTTGGTACATTTTTTACGGTAATATATGCAGTTGTAAAAAATGTTGCTTGCCTGTTTTCTTTAGCTAACTTATTCATAAAACTAAATACAGCAGGTGCAGCATCTTTTGTTGTATTTCCTACAGCTTTACAAGTACTACAGGTACATACCAAACTATTATCATTTGGTAAAATCATAAATTTATTTAAGACATGATCGCTGTCATATATGCGTTTTACACTTTCATTAACGTAAGTAAATAAACTATCGCTAGTAAAACAAAACTGACTTTTTACACGTTTGTTACCAACTTTTGCATAAGCTGTTTCAGGTAAAGTATATTCTTTTAATATTTTAGGCAAGTTATGACCCCAAATTCCCCATTCTAATTCTAGGTAATTTGTTTTATTCCAAGCTCTAAAATCAGCATTAAAATTCGTTTTGTAATAAGGTTCTCTGTATTCAAAAATAGGAGAGGAGCAATAATTAAAAACGCTAGGAATTTCTATTTCTTCTGTAACTTCAAAATCTTCATTCGTTTGTATAATATCTTGCAATTTTAAACTTGTAAATCGTTTAAAAAACTCACTAATACCATATTGTAAATTTTGAGCTGTAGTGCCTTGTATGGTAATATTTTTATCCCTTTTATAAATACAATAAGCATCTCTTTGTGTTGGGTTTACCCTTAAAAGTATGTAATTATAATTTTGGTTTAAACTGTTGCTTCTCTCAATTTGTAATGGTGTTCCTGTAACTAGTTGAAACTTTTTATTAAAATTTTCTGCAGCATTACTTACTAAAATATCTGCAGCTAAAGGAATACTAATTCTTGGTGCAATTTTTTGTTCTTTAGAAAACAAGGTAACTTTATTTTGTGCACATGAAGTTAAGCTTAAAAAACATGATATTATAAAAATGTATTTTTTAAACATATATAAATAACAATTTAAAATGTGTTTTATTAAAATTTAGTGATAAACGAAACCGATAAATTATATTGATTTGTAAATATTCTATCCACTACAACATTGTTAGAAGTACTTTGGTTACTTAAAAAATTAATCCAAGTACCATTAACTAATAGTGATGATCTAGGTGTCATATGATACATATAGCCAGCACCAACCATAACGTTTGTGAAGTTTAAGAAGGTATTGTCTTGAAACTCTAACTGTTGATCAAAAGGAGCACTACCTCCAGAAACAATTACAGAGAAATAATCTTTTCTAGCATTTACATTTATTCTTGCTTGTACCATTAAATTGGTATAAAAAAAGCTTTGAAACGTTGTTGTAGAAGGTATGGTACTATCATCTACAAAAGGAACAGAGGTGGGTGATAGAGATAGCCTTGCATTAACCCAGATATCTTCCCAAGTTCTTGACCCTCCTAAACTTAGTGTAAAATAATTTTGATCATTTTGAAGCCTAGCAAAACTTATGCCTACTTGTGCTTGATATCCAGATTTAAATCCTTTATAAGCATTACCATAAAGTTTAAGTTTTGGAAAAAAGCGAGAACCCACTAAAAGACCTACATCTGCATAAATAGTTTCTGTAAAAATTCTTGAAACGTTTACACCTCCTTGAACACCAATTCCAGAAGTTCTAGCAGCGTAATTAACATCTGCACCATAAGTCATCTTTTCATACTTTCTACTGTAATTTAAACTAGCTAAAGATGTACTAAATGCAATAGAATCTGATGTTGCTTGTAAATATGTTGCTGCAATTTGATTTTGTAACTGTTCTGCTCTTAATGTTTCTAATACTAAATTCCATTCTTGTTTTTCGAAAGGGTTATCAATCTCTCTAAATTTTTGATAATAATAAGCAGAATCATACTGTTTTAGTAACTCGAAAACAATTCCTTTTTTATATTTTAAGAAATTATCATCTGGCTTTTCTTTTAGTTTTTCATTGATAAACTCTAAAGATTCGTTATTTGGTTTTTGAACTATATGTAGGTTAACCATTCTCATTAAAGAACCTCTATCATCTGGATTTAAAGAGACAGCAGA
This sequence comes from uncultured Polaribacter sp., assembly GCA_963973485.1. Classification (GTDB taxonomy): domain Bacteria; phylum Bacteroidota; class Bacteroidia; order Flavobacteriales; family Flavobacteriaceae; genus Polaribacter. Next base: position 11,970 of record CAXBAC010000001.1, read on the forward strand.
ATCATAATTTACCAAAGCTTCTTCTACTAAACCTTCTTCTTCTTGAGCTTTAGCTCTATAAAATAATACTTCTGCTAACGCATTTTTAATTTTTCTGTCGTAAATATAGGTTGTTCTTAAAGTGTCTAAAACGCCTTTAGCTTTAGCATATTCTCTATTTTGAGAATACAAGTTAGACAGTTTTAATTTAAAGTTTTTGTTATTTGGATAAAAACTTAATGCACTTAAACCATAATTAATACCTCTTTGATAATCTGGTATAGCAGATGATGCATTTATAGCAATGTCTAACAGTCTTTTATTATTATTTTCTCTAGACAAACCATCTTCTACAACAGGTAAAACAGCTCTATATCTTTGTTCTCTCATTAAATAAGTGGCGTAAGCAACTGTTTGATCTACATAGAGTGCTGGATAGGTTTGATTTAAAGGGTAATTTTGTTCTAAACTTCTTGTGATTTCTAAAGCATCGTCAAACAATTCCATTTCTTGGTAAAGTGTTGATTTTCTTCTTAAAAAATCTGGATTATTTGGATCTAAACCAATTAATTTGTCAATTTGCTCTGTAGCTTCATCATATTTTCCTTGTGATATGTAGATTCCATAAATTTGCTGCTCTGCATCTTTTTGAAAGTCTGGAGAAGAGACTAATTCTAAAAAAATAGGTAGCGCTAATCCTTCTTGATTATTGATAACATAATTTTTAGCAGTATCATACATTAACTTATTGTATGCATAAGTAATATCTGTATCTGTGGGGAATTTTTCATGCAATTCTAAAACTGCTTTATTATATTCTTCTGTATTTAATGTTGCTTTATACAACTCCATTTGTTTTATTAAATAGTCTTTTGAATTAGGACTTCTTTTTAAAGCGATGTTTAAAAAATATTCAGCATCTACATAATAACCTTTTCCTAATGCATTTTTAATAACATAATCTAAAGCAACTGAGTTACCAGTTTCTGCTAATTTTTTATTGATTTCATAAGGATCATTAAACTCGTTAAAACTTGCAGATTGCTGCATTAAATAAGGTCTTGTTTCTTTGTAAATATCAGGGAAAGCCTCTTTTATTTCTTTTGTTTCTATATAAACGATTGCTTCTTCATGCCTACCTAAAGCTTCTAACAAACCAATTTTTTTCTCAACCAACTCTCTATCAAGAGGAAGTTCTAAGAGAGATCTATTTGTATATTGTAGAGCTGCTTCCGGATTTCCTTTTTGCATCTCATTTCTAATAATACCTATATATGCATCTTTGTTTTCTGGAGTATTGGTAATTATTGTTTTGTAAATTTCTCCTGCTTCTTCGTAGTTTTTACTATTAATGGCATCATTACCATCACCAATCATTATATAATTATACTCTTGTTTTAGTTCAGAATCGTTAGGATATATTTGATATATTCTTTTTAACGCTCTTTCTGCTTCTTCAAAATTTCCCATTTCTTTATATATGGCAATTTTACGCATGTGCCATCCTCTTGAGTAGGGTGTAATTTCTAGTAATTCATTTACATAGCAAATTGCATCTGAATATCTTTGGGTGGTTTGTTCAATATTTACTAAATATTGTAATACATCTGTGTTTTTTCTTCTTTTTTCATAAACTTCTCTTAAAACCCATCTTGCAGTATCATACCTGCCAAGTTGCAGGTTTGCAGCACCTAATAAAGTTTTTAAATCTAAATCTTCTGGAGCTAATTGTAAACCTCTCCAACTTAATTTTGCTGCTCTTGTAAAATTTTCATTAGCAATACTTGCTTTAGCTTCTTCAAAATATAAATCTGAAGAACCATAAATTTCTTGTGCATGAATTTTTATTTGGACTAATAATAGTAAAATAAAAATATATATGTTTTTGTTCGTTTTCATGGTAAATAAACGATGTAATTTATGTTTTAATAGGTTCAAAATCATTATTTGAATCTTTATTTTGTTTTAGTTTATCAAAAATATTTGACTTTTTTCCTCCTGAATTATCTCCAGAGTTGTCTCCACCATCGTTTTTATTGTTATCAGATTTTTTTTCTTCATTTTCAAATCCTTTACGTGTCATGGTACCCCAAGCAAGTTCTTGTGAGGTAATGTAACTAAAGTATCCTTTTAAAGAAAAGAACATGATCATTGGGTGATAAATCAAAGGTTCAATAAATGCTGTGAAAAATAGTGTTAGTACTTCTTTAGTGGTATTGTAATATTTAAAAGTCATTTGATCCCAAATAATAACAACAGAAGATATCATTAACGCAAATGTATATGAGTAAAGTAAAATGAGAGGGGCAAAGTTCCAGTTTACGTATCCTGTTAGAAGTAAGAATACTGTAAATAAAATACCGAACGCCTCTATTATAGGAGCTAAAAATTCAAATATAAAAATGTAAGGAAATGTAATTAAACCTAATCTTCTATAAGTTGGATTGAATAATATTTTTCTATGCTGACTAAACATTTGAAATAATCCACTAGCCCATCTTGTGCGTTGTCTTCCTAAAATTTGAAGGTTTGGAGGACCTTCTGTCCAACAACAAGATAAAGGTATATAATCTATCTTATAATCTAATCTGTTATTCATCATATGTGCAGCCATACGTGTCATCATATCCATATCTTCTGCATGTGAATCTGCTCCATAACCCCCTGCTTTAATGGCTATTTCTTTATCGAACATACCTAAGCCTCCAGATACATTAGGCACAGAATTTATTAACTCCCAACCCATTTTTCCTAACAAATAAGATCGAATATATTCTAGTTCTTGAAAACGAGGAATTAAAGCTTTAGGAGGTCTTACTCTTGTAATAATTCCTTCTTCAATTTCACAATTGTTAGACATTCTAAGTGTAGCACCTACTGCAATTACCCTAACTTTTGCATTTAAAATGGGTTTAATCATTTTAGTTAAGGTATTTCTTGCTAAAATACAGTCTACATCTGTGTTTAAGTAATATGGAAAAACAGAAGCATTTAAGCCGGCATTAAAAGCATCTGCTTTTGTTCCTCCATTTTCTTTATCAACAATTGTAAGAATGTCGTATTTTGGATTTTGAGACTTGAATGTTCTCTTATAAGGTTTTGTTTTAATTTTTTCTGTATAAGCAAAAGGTGCTTCAACTAAATCAAATTCTTCTATTAATAAGTCTAGTGTTTTATCTTTACTACCATCATTTACAATAATTACCTCAAAAAGTGGGTAGTTAAGTGTTAGTAATGATTTTACATTAATGATAATTGTTTTCTCCTCATTATATGCAGGTGCAATTACAGATATACCAGGAGCTAAGTGAGAGCTCAGCAATTCTTCATCATCAATATCTGTATTGTAACTTTTATATCTATTTATTGAAATAAATGAAAATATTGCTAATACTATGTAACTTAATATTAGGGCAGTTGCGTAGAAAAATATAAAATACTCGTATATTTTAACAAAAATTTCAAACATCTATTTGTATTTAATTAAAGGAGTTTCTACGTGTTTTAATATGGTAAGATCAAATCCACTTAGGGTACTCTTTAGGTTTTGAAAGGCAATTTTACCTTCATAACTATAATTTAATATTGCTTCTGCAATAATTTTTTTTGTATCTGTATTATTAGATTCTGTGAAAATTTCTTTTAAAAACATTAAAGAATTGCCAGTGTTAAATTTTCGAATGGTTTTAACAATGGCAACTTGACAAATTTCTGGTTCTGTATAATATCTGTCTATTAAATCTTGTTCTGTTTCTGAAATGTGTAGTTCGCCTAAAGTTAATATTGCCTCTGCTCTTACCAACTCGTTTTCATCCTCTAGTTTTTCTAAAAGGATTTCATCAATACCTTTTTGATTGAAAAAGCCTACCATTTTTATTAAGAAAACTACTAATGAATCATTTTTGGAATAGTTGATCCATTTTCCTAAACCTTCTAGATTTCCTCTTTCTTTTTGAAGTTTTAAATATTGCATAAGCTCAATTTCGTCCCATTTACTTAAGTCTTTATCAAACTCATCAAAAAATCTGTAGGGGTCGTTTGAACTTAATGCTAAATAAGAGTTTCTGGCTTCACTTCTAATTACTTTGTTTTTGCTATATGCGTATCTTAATACTTTAGAGTCAAATTTATTTAAATCTAAAACAAAGGCTTCTTGAAAAGCATCAATTTTTTCGCTGTTTGAGCGTGAATCGAACTTTCTTTCAAGGTGCTCTACAATACCTAACGCACTAATAATTAATGCATATTTATCGGATTCTCTATGGTCGTTTTTAAAATCAACCAAAACACCAACACCAATGTCTAAAGACTCTCTGTTAACTTCATCTACAATTTCTTCGAACTTTGTAAATATTTCTTGTTCAGAGAAATCTTGATCTGTAAAAAGTATTTCTGAAAATAATTTTATAATTTCTGGAACACTGTTTTTTAGTGTTTTTTGTAGTCTATTGTGTCTTCTTCTAATTGTACCAATTGTTATCATAAGTGCAATAGTTGCAATTATAAACACTATTGTTAATACAATAGTAATTTGTATAATTAGAGGAAATGTCTTTATCTTATAGATAAAAGAAAGAAACCACTCAATAAAACTCATTTATTTTAAATTTATTTTAATCGTTTAACTGAGGGATGTTAATGATTTAACTACACCAAATATACTATAAAATTGATTTTTGTTCTTTTTTTTTCTTTGAACTGTTAAATTTTATAGGTGAATTACCTCATCATAAGCATCAGCAACTGCTTCCATTACTGCTTCACTCATGGTTGGATGTGGATGAATTGCCTTTAAAACTTCATGTCCAGTTGTTTCTAATTTACGACCAAGTACGGCTTCTGCAATCATGTCTGTTACACCTGCACCAATCATATGACAACCTAACCACTCGCCATATTTAGCATCAAAAATTACTTTTACAAAACCATCTGGAGTACCTGCTGCTTTTGCTTTACCTGAGGCTGAAAATGGAAATTTACCAACTTTTAATTCATAACCAGCTTCTTTAGCTTTTGCTTCTGTTAAACCAACTGAAGCAATTTCTGGAGTTGCGTAAGTACAACCAGGTACATTACCATAATCTATTGGTTCTGTATGTAAACCTGCTAACTTTTCTACACAAGTAATACCTTCTGCAGAAGCAACATGAGCTAGTGCTTGGCCAGGAACAACATCTCCAATAGCATAATAACCAGGTATGTTTGTTTGATAAAAATCGTTTACTAAAATTTTATCTCTATCTACAATAATTCCAACATCTTCTAAACCAATATTTTCAATATTAGATTTAATACCTACTGCAGATAAAACAATATCAGCTTCTAATTTTTCTTCTCCCTTTTTTGTTTTTACAGTAGCTACAACACCTTTACCTGAAGTATCAACAGATTCTACAGAAGAATTTGTCATCACTTTAATACCTGCTTTTTTAATTGAACGCTCAAATTGTTTTGAAATATCTATATCTTCTACAGGAACAATATTTGGCATATATTCTACAATAGTAACCTCTGTACCCATTGCATTATAAAAATGTGCAAACTCAACACCAATTGCTCCAGAACCAACAACAATCATAGATTTTGGTTGTTTAGGTAAAGTCATTGCTTTTCTGTAACCAATTACTTTTTCTCCATCTTGTGGAAGATTTGGCAATTCTCTTGAACGTGCACCAGTTGCAATAATAATATTATCTGCAGCATATTCTGTTACAGTACCATCTTCTGCAGTAACATCTACTTTTTTACCAGTTTTTATTTTTCCAAAACCGTTAATAATATCAATTTTATTCTTCTTCATTAAAAAGGCAACACCTTTACTCATACCTTCTGCAACACCTCTACTTCTTTTAATAACAGCATCGAAATCTTTATCTATAGCTTCTGCTTTTAAACCATAATCATCAACATGTTTTAAGTAATCATAAACTTGAGCCGATTTTAATAATGCTTTTGTAGGTATACATCCCCAATTTAAACAAATACCTCCTAAAGATTCTTTTTCTACAATTGCCACCTTAAAGCCTAGTTGAGAGGCTCTAATTCCAGTTACATATCCTCCAGGTCCACTTCCTATTATTATTATATCGTATTTCATAATTTCTTCTTTATTTGTTGTTGGTTTTTATTGAGATAAACAAATTTAATCAATGATTCCTAAATTCAAAAGTTTATATAGTTTTAGTTTATTTTACATTCTTTCTGGCACTTGAATACCTAATAAAGAAAATGCTTGTTTTATGGTATCTGCTACTTTTTTAGATAGCTGAACTCTAAATATTTTTTTATTTTGATTTTCTTCTCCTAAGATTGATACATTTTGATAAAAAGAATTGAATTCTTTTACCAAATCATAAGTGTAATTTGCAATAATTGCAGGCGAATAATTTGTTGCAGCTTGCTGAATTGTTTCAGGAAATAAAGCCAATTGTTTTAATAATTCTTTCTCTTTTTCATGCAAATCTATTGCAACTGATTTTGAATAATCAAAGTCAGCCTTTCTAATGATAGATTGAATTCTAGCATAGGTATATTGAATAAAAGGCCCTGTATTTCCTTGAAAATCAACAGATAATTTTGGATCGAATAAAATTCGTTTTTTAGGATCTACTTTTAAAACAAAATATTTTAATGCCCCTAAACCAATAGTTTTGTATAAATCATTTTTCTCATCATCTGAATAGCCATCTAGTTTGCCTAATTCTTCTGAAATTTCTTTTGCTGTAGTTGTCATTTCTACCATTAAATCATCTGCATCAACAACTGTTCCTTCTCTAGATTTCATTTTACCAGAAGGTAAATCAACCATTCCATAACTTAAATGGTGTAATTGTTTTGCCCAATCAAACCCTAATTTTTTTAGGATTAAAAATAATACCTGAAAATGGTAATCTTGTTCATTACCTACAGTGTAAACCATACCACCAACATCAGGAAAATCTTTTACTCTTTGAATGGCTGTACCAATATCTTGAGTCATATACACTGCAGTTCCATCAGACCTTAAAACGATTTTTTCGTCTAAACCATCATCAGTTAAATCGCACCAAACAGAACCGTCTTCTTTTTTATAAAACACACCTTTTTCTAAACCTTGGGCAACCACATCTTTGCCTAATAAATAGGTGTCACTTTCGTAGTATAAAGTATCGAAATCTACTCCCATATTTTTGTAAGTAGTATCAAAACCGTCATACACCCAACTGTTCATTTCTTTCCAAAGAGCAACTACTTCCTCATCTCCAGCTTCCCATTTTAAAAGCATTTGTTGCGCCTCTAGTAATAATGGTGCTTGTTTTTTAGCTTCTTCTTCAGTTTTACCTTCAGCAATTAATTGTGCAATTTCTTTTTTATATTCTTGATCGAATTTTACGTAGTAATTACCAACCAATTTATCACCTTTTAAACCAGTTGAAATTGGAGTTTCTCCATCACCAAATTTTTGCCAAGCCAACATAGACTTGCAAATATGAATTCCTCTATCGTTTATAATTTGCGTTTTATACACTTTTTTACCTGCAGCTTTTATGATTTCTGCTACAGAATAGCCTAACAAATTATTTCTGACATGACCTAAATGAAGAGGTTTGTTTGTGTTTGGAGATGAATATTCAACCATAACCGCTTTTTCATCAGCTTTTGCTGAAACAAAACCAAAGTTAGATTGACTGTAAATTGAATTGAAAAAATTGGTGTAAAAAGTATCGTCAATAACTAAATTTAAAAAACCTTTTACAACATTGTAATTGGTTATTTCTGTTACATTTTCTACTAAATATTTACCTAAATCTTCACCTATAGCTACAGGATTTCCTTTTTTATAACGTAACATAGGGAAAACAACCACAGTAATATCACCTTCGAATTCTTTACGAGTTGCTTGAAATTCTACAGAAGGAATTTCTGTTTGGTATAAAGCTAAAAAACCTTCTTTTACCTTGTTTTCTATAGTGTTTTGGATATTCATATACTCCTAAAAAATTAAGTCGCGAAAATACATAAATTAAGGTTATTTTTAAAGGAATTATTGTAATTTTCGCAAATGCAAAAACGATTAGAAAATCTACCGAAATTAGCGAAGCAAGCTGAAAAAGAAAACAAGAAATATTTTGCAAATCTAAAAAAACGAACACCTAAAAATTTAGATGTAGTTATGCAAGATTTGCATGATAAAGAGTTTGCAAAAACAGATTGTTTAGATTGTGGAAATTGTTGTAAAACTACAAGTCCTATTTTTACAGCTAAAGATATTGAGCGTATTTCCAAGCATTTAAAAATGAAGGTTGCAGACTTTATAAAACAATATTTAGAAAGAGATGCAGACGACTTTATGGTACTTAAAACTGCTCCTTGTTCTTTTTTAGATGAAAGTGATAATACATGTTTTATTTATGATGTTCGCCCAAAAGCTTGTGCAGATTACCCTCATACAGATCGTAGAAAATTTATACAAATTACAGATTTAACGATTGCAAACACCTTTGTTTGCCCAGCAACTTATAACATTGTTGAAAACTTAAAAAAGGTGATTCCTTATGAGTATAAAGAGAAAAAGAGAAGGAAATAGATTAATCGTAAATTAAATATTTACTTCTATTTTTTTTAAAATTATTTAAATCTTTTGTCCATGTTTTTCTGATTTCTTCAGCACTTAAACCTTGCTCTATTTGCTCTTGTAATTTTGTGTTACCTGCATGAATGGTAAATGTACTCCCAAAGAAATTTTCGTTTTTAGGAGTTTTTTGGTAGGCATCAATCAACCATTCTAAATTAATTGCTGATAATTTTTCTGTTTTAGCCAAATCTACACCATAACAAAGTTCATTTTTATGTTTTGGGTATTTTGCTCCAAAATTTACTCGTGGAGTGTAGCTAAAATTAACTTTAGGAAAAAAAGGAGCTCCATATCTTTGGAATTGGAACTCTGTTCCTCTGCCTGCATTTATGGTTGTACCCTCAAAAAAACCTAAACTAGGGTAGAGGTTTATAGATTTGTCATTTGGTAAGTTTGGTGATGGCCTTACAGCTAAACTATATTCAGAATTATGTTTGTAATTTTCGAGAGGAATTACAGTTAAATCACATTGAATTCCATTTTTTAACCACTTTTCACCATTAATCATTTGTCCATATTCACCAATTGTCATTCCATAAACTACAGGTACAGGATGTTTGCCAACAAAACTAGTATGCTCCATTTCTAAAACTGGGCCATCAATATAATGCCCATTTGGGTTTGGTCTATCTAAAATAAGTACAGGAATATTTGCTTCTGCACAAGCTTCCATAACAAAATGCAAAGTTGAAATGTATGTATAAAAACGAACACCTACATCTTGAATATCGAAAACTACAATATCAACATCTTGTAGTTGTTCTTGTGTTGGTTTCTTGTTTTTGCCATACAAAGAAATAATTGGTAAACCTGTTTTTGAATCTTTGCCATCTTTTACTAATTCTGCAGCATCTGCTTTACCTCTAAAACCATGTTCAGGTGCAAAAACTTTTTGAATAGTTATATTTTTTTGATTGTTTAAATAATCTACTAAATGTTGAGTAACTTTTTTAGAACCCATAACATTTGGTGCAACTTCTGCTCTTTGTAAAGTTGATAAAACTGAAGTTTGATTTGCAACAATAGCAATATTTTTATCTTTTAATAAATTTAAGTACAGGGTAGTTCTTTCTGCACCAGTTTTTATATCTAATTTGTTTTCTATTATAGTTTTCAAATTATTCTGTTGGCTTTGTTTTTTTTGAGCACAAGAAATGAGCTGAAAATTCAAGAATAGAACTAATATTAAATATGTATTTTTGAAATGTTTAAAACTTATCATCGATTTGAATTACGAATTATTTATTGCCAAACGCATTATTGCTGGTAAAAAGTATAAAAATACCATTTCATCACCAATAATAAAAATTGCAATTACTGCAATTGCACTGGGTATTATTATAATGCTAATAGCTGTTGCTACAGGTGCTGGTTTACAATATAAAATTAGAGATAAAATGGCCGGATTTAAAGGCCATATTCAAATTGTAAACTACGATAATAATAATTCAGATGTTTCTACAATTCCTGTTGAAAAAAATCAAGATTTTTATCCAGAATTTCAAAATATTTCAGGAATCAAAAATGTGCAAGTTTTTGCAAATAAAGGCGGAATTTTAAGAACTGAAGATAATTTTGAAGGCATTATTTTTAAAGGAGTTTCTACAGATTATGATTGGTCTTTTTTTAAGGAATATCTATTAGAAGGAACTGTGCCAGATTTTAATCAAGAAAGAACAAGAGAAATACTTTTATCACAAACAATAGTAAACAGATTACAATTAAATTTACATGATACTATTTACGCTACATTTATAAAAACATCTAGAAGTAAATTACCTTCTAATAGAAAGTATATTATTTCTGGAATTTACAATTCTGGCTTTGCTCAGTTTGATAAAAATATGATGATTGGTGATATTAGAGAAGTACAAAGATTAAATAAATGGACAGAAAATGAAGTTGGTGGTTTTGAGGTTCTTTTAGATAATTTTGATGAAATTGATGTAAAAGGAAACGAAATTTACAATGCAATTGGTTCAACTTTAAACAGCAAAACCATTGTAGAAAGCTATCCAAATGTTTTTGATTGGATTCAACTTTTTGACAATAATGTATGGTTTATAATAGCAATTATGATTTTTATTGCAGGTATAAATATGATTACTGCTTTATTGGTTTTAATTCTAGAAAGAGTGCAAATGATTGGTATTTTAAAGGCCTTAGGTAGTCAAAATACAAGTATTCGTAAAATATTTTTATACAATGCATCTTACTTAATTTTAAAAGGTCTTTTGTGGGGAAATATTATAGGTTTATCTATAATTGGCATTCAGCATTATTTTAAAATTATAACACTAAATCCAGAAACATATTATGTAACTACAATGCCAGTGTATATTTCTGTTGGAGAAATTTTTCTCTTAAATTTAGGAACGCTTTTATTGTGTTTTTTAATGTTGATTATACCTTCTTACATTATCACGAAAATAAGGCCTTCTAAATCGATAAAGTTTGCGTAAAATTATTCGTAATTATGCTTAAGTTGAAACTGTTTTTGTATAATTTCTTCTTTATTTTTCGAGATATATTCTTTAAAAGCTTTCGCAACGTTCGATAAATTTTTAGTTTTTAGCCATATTAAATTCCAATTCGTTTCTAAAGGTAAATCTTTAATTTTAAGAATTTTTAAATCGCCATTTTGTAAAGCTTGCTGTATGCCAATTATAGGCATTATTGAAATTCCTAAACCTGCAATAACTGCTTGTTTTACAGCTTCGTTAGAAGTAAGTTCCATTTTCTTTAAAATTTCAATTTTATGTTTTACCAAATACCTTTCCATTGCCAAACGAGTTGCAGAACCTTGTTCTCGAAACACAAAAATGGATTTATTTAAATTTTTTAAATTGATTTCTTTTTCATCAAATTCATAATTTTTTCCAGCCACAAAAAACATCTGATTTTTCATCAATTCAATTCGATCTATATTTAATTTTCTAGGGATGGTAGATACCATTGCAAAATCACATTCGTTATTTTCTAAAGCTCTTATTACAGACATTTTGTTAGTAACATCCATTGTAACATCAACTCTGTCATTTTCTTTTATAAAGTCTGTTAAAAAATACGGCATGGCATACTTTGCTGTAGATACTAAAGAGATGTTTAATTTGCCTGCAAGATTACCTTCAAACAAATGCGATTTATAATTAATAGCAGCCACTTCTTCTAATATTTTTGTTGCAGCTAAAGCAATTTCTTCTCCAAATTCTGTTACATATAACTTTCTGCCAACAATTTCAAAAAGCGGAATTTTAAATTGGTCTTGAAAGTTTTTTAACTGTATAGAAACAGCAGGTTGAGATAAAAATAATTGCTCAGAAGCTTTAGTTACACTCTTAAGCTCTGCTACTTTTTTAAAGATTTCTAATTGATGTAAAGTATAGTTCATAAAATTATTTAATATATAACATTATAAATATAAATAAAAATATATTAAAAATGTGTTGCACCTTTGTAAAAAATTTAAACAATGGGTATAGCAACATTTAAAACATTAGACAAAGAAAACGAATCTAGTAATGAGGTTATTTTACAAATTACAAAAAAACAAATTGTTGGCTTTTTTAGGTTCTTAACATTACTTGCATTAATAACAGTTAATGCAGTTGCCTTGTATTTAGAGAGTTCTTTTATTAAAGAATTGCTTCTAAGTCAATCAATATTAGCAATTATATACTTTATAAAAATAACAAGCTCTAACACCATAAAAAAATAACAATACCATGAATAATTCAACTTTAGATACTCCAAAAACAAAACAACAAACGTTAAAATTAATTGAAGGAACGTTTACAAAAGGCGAAGCTTTAAATATAATTAACAACGTTGTTGATGTAAAAATTAACTTTCATAAAATTCAAAGACTTTCTAAAACAGAGGGTAATATAAATGATGAATGTGTTTACGATAATTCTAGAATTACAGAATTAATGGCAGATAAAAAAGAAACAAAAGCCTTTTTAAGAGCCTTAGAAAGTAAAGGACAAAATATAAAAATCTCTAGTACAGTAACTATTACTCTAGAAGAATAATAACAGACATTAAATAAAATCAAATAGGTAGGAAAAACTGACATAATAAGTCTTTCCTACTTTTTTTACGCCAAATTTTATCAAAAATGGATTTACATTATTTAGTAGATAATTTAACAAACCCAGCACTTTTATTTTTCTTTTTAGGCTTAATTGCAGTAAACCTTAAAAGTGATTTACGTATTCCAGAAAATTCTTCAAAATTTATTTCTTTATACTTACTCCTAGCAATAGGCTTTAAAGGAGGGCAAGAATTAGCACATAGTGTTATCACATTAGAAATTATCTCTTCTTTGTTATTTGGAGTTTTATTAGCATTAATTGTACCTATTTATTGTTATTTTATTTTAAGAATAAAGTTAAGTGTAGAAAATGCTGGGGCTATAGCATCTGCTTATGGTTCTGTAAGTGCTGTAACTTTTGTAACTACTATATCTTTTTTAGAAATGTCTAACATTCCTTTTGGTGGTCATATGGTTGCAGTTATGGCTTTAATGGAGGCTCCTTCTATTATAATTGGGGTTTTATTAATTGCTATTTACAGTAAAGAAAAACAAAATAAAACCTCGTTTAAAAATGTTATACATCACTCATTAACAAATGGAAGTGTGGTATTAATTATAGGGAGTTTAATTGTTGGTTATTTTACAAATGATGCTCAAGCAGAAGGAATTAAGCCATTTACGACAGATATTTTTAAAGGATTTTTGGCAGTTTTTCTTCTTGATATGGGAATTACAAGTGGTCAAAAATTAAAAGCATTAGTTAAAAAAGGATGGTTTACATTATCGTTTGCAATTATAATTCCAATTATAAACGGCTGTTTAGTAGCAGTAATTAGTGGTCTGTTCATGGAAGAAATTGGGAATCGTTTGTTAATGTCTATTTTAGCAGCAAGTGCCTCTTACATTGCAGTACCTGCAGCAATGAAATTAGCAGCTCCAAAAGCAAATCCAGGTTTGTATATACCAATGGCACTAGCCATTACCTTTCCTTTTAACATAACAATTGGTATGCCTTTGTATTTATGTATAATCGGAATTTGTTAACT
>CAXBAC010000002.1:0-20685 GCA_963973485.1 uncultured Polaribacter sp.
TTGATTTACATCAGCAAAATAGCCTACAGAAATACAAATTATTTTCCCAAATTCTGCCCAAATTCCAGCTCTATCATAAAATTCTTCTGGAGTAAATTCTTCTTTTCTTTGATACTGAGTTTTTTTAGCAAATAGCTCTTTCGTAGTTTCAGGTAATTGATTCCAATTTTCTTCTTGGGGTATAGTTTCAATATCCAAAAAAAGGATATCATTTAATTTAAATTTTAGATTCATAGCAGTTGATTTCTTTTTCTAAATATAGTAAAAAAGAAAAAGCCCTGAAAAATATCAGAGCTTTTAAAATTATTTAAAGGTTTTATTTACTTAACTACCAACTTAGATGTTGCTGTTTTTGTGCCTTCAGTTACTTTTAAAATATATAAACCAGCAGCTATTGAAGAAATATCAACATTTGATTTAGTACCAGATATACTTTTAGAAAAAACTTGTTTCCCTAAAACATTATAAATAGCTATTTGTTTTGTTACTGCACTTTTACTTGTAATTGTAAAACGATTATTTGTAACAGGGTTTGGATATGTTCTAAAACCTTCGATTTCTTGTTTTTCTGTAGATAAAGTTGTTTCAGCAAAAGTAGATCCAATTCTCAAATTGTCCACAAGAATTCCTTCATTTGAATTAGAATCTGATTGTCTTAAAGCAAAAGCTACTATAGTTCTTGCACTCACATCATCTAGATCCGCACCAGAAATTGAAGTATCAGACTCTGAGCTCGCATCTATCCATAATTGTGCAACATTAGCAATTTGATCATATTTAACTGTTGCTCTGTATGTTGTTCCAAAAGTAAAATCGGAAGCCCAAACTGCATCTGCTGTAGAATTATCTGTTGCAATACCAATAGAAAAATCTCCTGATGCAGCATCACTTGGAGGAACAATATCTAAACGACCTGTATAACCAAATCCACTATCTTTAAAAAGAGCAAAATACTCATTATCATCACCTGGTATTGGAGCTCCTGGATCTACAACTGTAAAGTCGAAAGAATAATAAATATCTCCAGAGATTGATGCAAATTCAATTTGCGCGTCTTCACTTGGTGTACCATGCTGAACTAAAGCTTGACCAGAAGTTACCATTAAATCTCCATCTGTTCCACTAAAACCAGACCATAAAGAGTTATCTGTTAAACTACCATCTGCATAAGAAAAATCTTCAGAAATTGGTAAAGGAGTACAAACTGGACTAAATAATGTTCTCATTAAATCACAAGAACTATTTGTTGCTCCAACAATTGAAATTTCTGTATCAGTACCCTCTGTCATTCCAGAAAAAGTAATTGTTCCCTCTGAAACTGTATCTGGATTATCTCCACCAACTGTAACTCCTGCAGGAGCTGTAATTGTGTAAGTTGCACTTGTATTTCCGCCTGTAAATGCGATAGTTCCAGAGTACTTATCTGGAGCTGAAGTAACTGCTTCACAAGTAGTTGAAATTGCTCCTAAAACAAGTTCACAAGGAAAGTCTGATGAAAAAGAAACACTTTTAGAAACTGCTGGAGACAAAGAAGATCCAGCGTTATCTACTAATTCTAAAGTTAAAGTGTAAGAAGAACCAGGTACAACTTCTATTTGAGGTAAAGTTGTAGTGAAAAAATCTGCATTTTCTGTAGAACCACCAACTGTTACTAAAGTTGACTTTATATAACCATCTCCAGAATTATCACTTGCTCCAGAACCATTATCTGCAGATAATGAGAAGTTAAAAATTTCTATTGTAACATCTACCATTGTTGAAGTGTAAACTGTTGCTTCTGTTGGAGAGGAAATTAACAAATTTGGATCTGAAGAAACATTTGTGCCAATCCAAGCCTTTGGATCAAAATCAGCAGGCGCTTCTCTTGGAGAGTTTGTGTGTGTTGTACAACCACTTATTGTACTATCTGCCCAAACATTCCACTCAGAACTACTCCAAGTTGCATTTGCTGCAGTTACAGTAGCTTTTCTCTCTGCTCTTCCATCTTCAAACTCATGGCAAGTTCCTGTACCATCTTCGCCTGGTACTCCAAAAATATCTACTACAGTAGATCCATTGAATAAAACAATTTGGTCATCACCATTACTATCTGCAGGACCTCCTGAACCTCCATCTATATCTGCAGACATACCATAAACTGTTTGAAAATTTGTAGCATTTGATGCAATAATAGCAAAAGATCCAGCAGCTAAACTCCCAATAGGCGCTAAATCTATTACATTAGTAGATAACCCAGAATTCCCATTAGTGTATCTTTGTAAAGTCCAACCAGTCATGTCTTGTGCAGAACTCCCAGCATTATATATCTCTACATATCTTGCAGCAGCGTCATTATTTGGATCTGCTAATTCTGTTATAAGTACCTGACCAAAAGAAATGGCACTGAAGCATAAGGTTAATAATAAAGTAAATAAGTAATTTTTTTTCATGTTTAATTGTTCTTAGTTAATTGAGTCTAAATTTACTAAATTATAAGTAAATTATAAAAGATAAATAACATTATCATTTTGTTAAGTAAAAAAGCAACATCCCATTTGTATATTAAATGATTGTTAAGTAACCTTTATTATAAAATATTAATCGTTATTTTTGATTCAAAGAAACTGAAGTTCTTATGAAAAAAAGTGATATTAAAATTCTATTAGTTGATGATGAGCCAGACATCTTAGAGATTGTAGGGTATAATTTAAGAAATGAAGGTTACCAAGTTTTTACTGCAGAAAACGGGAATGAAGCCATAAAATCTGCAAAAAAAAATATACCACACCTGATACTTCTAGACATAATGATGCCAGAAATGGATGGTATAGAAGCTTGTGAAAAGATTAGAAAAAATAAAAGTTTAGAAAATGTAATAATTGCATTTCTTACTGCAAGAGGAGAAGATTATTCTCAAGTTGCAGGCTTTGAAGCTGGTGCTGATGATTATATTACAAAACCAATAAAACCAAAAGTTCTGATAAGTAAGATAAAGTCTTTACTACGTAGGTTAAAATCTGAATCAGAAACTGAAGACAATTTAAAAATTGGCGATATTGTTATAGATAGAGATGAGTATGTTGTATACAAAGCTGGAGAAAAAATAGCTTTGCCTAGAAAAGAATTTGAACTATTTTCTTTACTTACCTCTAAACCTAGTAAAGTATTTAAAAGAGAAGTAATTCTAGATACTGTTTGGGGAAATGAAGTTGTAGTTGGAGGAAGAACTATTGATGTTCATATAAGAAAACTTAGAGAAAAAATTGGTGATGACCATTTTTAAAACCGTAAAAGGTGTAGGTTATAAATTTGTTTTAAAAGACGATAAATAGAAACCTATTGAAACTTAAAAAAACATATTCATACGCACTTTGGTCTGCAGTGTATTTAACATTACTTTCTGTTGGTATTGCTTCAATTTCTTACTTTATTTTTAGCAAACATCTAGGTTTTAGTATAATTTTAATTTCTATTATTACATTATTTGTTATCTCTTTTTTTATAATTCAATACAGAGCAGAACACTTTATTTATAGAAGATTAAAAAAGATTTACGAAGAAGTTTCTATCTTAAATAGTAACGATTTAAAAAGAGAATCTGCAACAACAGATATTGATAAGCTATCTAGAAGTATGCAAAAATTTGTAGAAGGTAAAAGGCTTGAAATTAAAAGCCTAACTGAACGTGATTCTTTTAGAAGAGATTTTCTAGGCAATGTTGCTCATGAACTTAAAACGCCTCTATTTACAGTACAAGGCTATATTTTAACATTACTTGAAGGTGCTGTTAATGATAAGCAAATTCGTATGAAATATTTAAATAGAGCCAATAAAGGTGTAGATAGGCTGGTTGCTGTTATAAAAGATTTAGATATGATTGCTAAATTAGAAAACGAAGGCACAAAACTTAATAAAGAGGTTTTTAATATTCTTGAATTAATTCAAAATGTATTTGATTTATTTGAGATGAAAGCAAAAAAGAGAAACATTCTTTTAAAATTTGATAAAGTATACGAATTCCCTGTTTTTGTAAAGGGCGATGTTGAAAAAATAGAACAAGTTCTTATAAATCTTGTTGTAAATTCCATAAAATATGGAAAACCAAATGGAACAACATTTGTTGGTGTGGAAGATTATTCCACAAAAAAGTTTATTATAAAAGTTACTGACAATGGTGAAGGCATTCAAAAAATACACCTTTCTAGACTATTTGAACGCTTCTATAGAGTAGACCAAAGTAGATCTCGTGAACAAGGAGGTTCTGGTTTAGGGCTTTCTATTGTAAAACATATTGTAGAAGCTCATGATGAAAACATCTACTTAAAAAGTACCTTTGGAGAAGGTTCTGAATTTTCTTTTACTTTAGAAAAAGCTAGATAACTAATTACTAAACTAAATCGAAACCAATATCTTTTCTATAGTTCATTTTCTCAAATGATATTTTGTTGATGCTTTCATAAGACTTATCTAAAGCTTCTTGAATAGAATCACCAAAAGAAGTTATAGCCATAACTCTACCTCCACTTGTAACAATTTTACCACCCTTTAAACTAGTACCTGCATGAAATATTGTTGATTTTTTTACACCATCTAAACCATTGATTTCTTTATTTTTCTCATAAGCTTCAGGATACCCACCAGAAACCAACATTACAGTTGTTGCTGTTTGTTTAGTTACAACAAAAGATTTCTCATTCAATGTCTGATTTGCAACACCATCAAACAACTCGAATAAATCAGATTCAATTCTTGGTAAAACAACCTCTGTTTCTGGATCTCCCATTCTTACATTGTACTCCACAACTGAAGGATTTCCATTATCATTCATTAAACCTATAAAAATAAAACCTTTATAATCTATACCTTCTTTTTGAAGACCGTCAATGGTAGGTTTTACGACTAATTCTTCTACCTTAGTTAAAAAGCTATCATCTGCAAAAGGCACAGGCGAAATTGCACCCATTCCTCCTGTATTTAAACCAACATCACCTTCACCAATTCTTTTATAATCTTTAGCTGATGGTAATATTTTATAGTTTTTACCATCAGTTAATACAAATACAGATAGCTCTATACCTTTTAAAAATTCTTCAATAACCACGGTTGATGAGGCTTCACCAAACTTCTGATTAGAAACCATTTCTTCCAACTCCTTTTTTGCTTCATCTAAAGAGTTTAAAATTAACACTCCTTTTCCTGCAGCCAAACCATCTGCTTTTAACACATAAGGCGCTTGTAATGTTTCTAAAAAAGTAAAACCATCTTCTAAATTATCACTTGTAAAAGATTTATATTTTGCAGTAGGCACATTATATTTTTCCATAAATTTCTTAGAAAAATCTTTGCTACCTTCTAACAAAGCTCCGTCTTTTTTAGGCCCAATAATAGAAATATTTTTTAAGTCATCATCTGCCAAAAAGAAATCGTGAACTCCATTAACCAAAGGCGCTTCTGGCCCAACAACTACCATTTTAATAGTATTGTCTAACACTAGTCTTTTAATGGCATCAAAATCTGTAGGATTGATATTTACATTTGTTGCAATTTCATTTGTACCTGCATTTCCAGGTGCTACAAAAACCGAGTTAACTTTTGGACTTTCAACTAACTTTAATGTAAACGCATGTTCTCTTCCTCCAGAACCTAATATTAAAATATTCATGGTAATTAATTTATGGGTTGCAAATATATTTTAAATAAAATTGGCTACCTAAAACCCCACTTCAAAAAATATTTAATTGCCGAAAATGTATGTATAAAAAATAATTTTGTGCTTTTTGAGGATGCTTTTTGATGATGATGAATAATCTCTACTTTTGGATAATACAGTGCTTTTTTATCACTTTTAGTTATTTTTTTACATAAATCTGCATCTTCCATATAAAGAAAAAAACGCTCATCAAAACCTTGTAAGTCTTTAAAATCTTGTGCTTTAAAAAGCATAAAACAACCATGAATAAATTCAGGGTAAAATGATTCTTCTAAATCTTTATATTGATATTGATTTTTTTGAAGATTAGTTTTAGAAATTTTTAATTTTCTATTGATTAAATCGAAGACGGTTGGATGTTTTCTGCAAACCAATTGTAAACTTTTATCAGAATTTAAAACTTTAGGGCTTATAAATGATGCTTTTTCATTTAAAGATAGTTGTTTCGCTAATTCAGGAACCACTGTTTCAGAAAACTCAACATCAGGATTTAGAATCAAGTGAAAATCAGAAGAAATTTTATTAATAACTAAATTATGAGCACTCCCAAAACCTATGTTTTTACCTACAAAAATATATTCAATTTCTGGATGTTCAAAATGCTTTTTTAAAACATCAGTTTTAGAGTTATCTATTAAATATAGCTTTTTTTTAAGTGGTGTTTTTAAAAAAGAATCAATTGTATTTTGAAGCGATTTAAGATCTGTATTATATAAAACAATTGATGCTGAAATCATTTTAATAGGCTTTTTCTTCTCCTTTAAACACGTTTAAAACGGTTTGAATGATAATTTTAATATCTAATAAAAAAGACCAATTTTCGATGTAAAAAATATCTAATCTAACTCTATTTTTAATATCAGACTTTCTTTTAATTTCGCCTCTATAACCACTTACTTGAGCTAAGCCTGTTATGCCTGGTTTTACAATGTGTCTTTTTAAATAATCTTCTACATCTTTTTGATACTCTAAAGATAAACTTTCTAAATGTGGTCTTGGCCCTACAATACTCATATCTCCCAACAAAACATTAAAGAACTGTGGCAACTCATCCATACTTGTTTTTCTCAAGAAAGCGCCAATTTTAGTTACTCTTACATCGTATTTTTTTGCATGAACTTTATCCGAAAATTTATTTATTCTCATAGATCGGAATTTATAACATACAAACTCTTTGCCATTTAAACCCTCTCTTTTTTGTTTAAAAATCAATGGACCTTTAGATTCTATTTTAACCAAAATCCACAGTAAAGGCGTTAACCAAGAAAGCACAACTAAGCACACAATTATAGAAAAGAAAATATCAAAAACTCTTTTTTGAAAATAATTTTCAGAAAAATCAAAAGGTAATTTATTTACGTTTAAAACGAGTAATGTATCATCATAAAATTCGGCACTTTGGTTCTTTCTATAAAGTTCGTTAGTGTCTGGTATTAACTTTAATACAATATCTTTTTCAGTGGCAAACTTGTTTATTTTTCTTATTTCGTTTTTAGTTAAATAAGTTAATGAGCAATAAATTTCATCAACCTCATTAGTACAACAAAATTCAAAGAAGTCGTTAAAATTACCAATATAATCTTGGTGCTTATATTCTTTATTTGAAAAAAAACCTAAAAATCGATACCCTAAGTTAGATTTACTTTTAAATAATTTTATAATATTTTTTGAAGGCTGGTCGAATCCAAAAACTACTGTATTTCTGTAGTTGTTTCCTAAAGATCTGTATTTGTGAAGAAGGAAAAACCAAATAAATTTTATTACAAATACAGCTCCAAAAATTGATATTAAAATAATAAACTGATTATTAACAATTTCTCCCTCTCTAAACACACCAAAATATGCAAAATATCCTAAAAAAAAGATAGAAAACTGCTTACTCAATAAAGTAAACAATCTTAATACGCTTGTATGCCTGTAAACTTTATAAAACCCTAAATAATAGGTGGTTACAATCCAAAATATTGAAACATAAGACTGAAAATAAATGTTTAAATATTCTTTATCATAAATAAGATAAATTATAAAATTTATAATTATTTTGTTTTAAATTAATACTGGATTTTATAATTAAAATATCTACAAGAATTTGTAAAGGTCTAATAAAATGGGAGTATCTTTTTTTCAAGCTTAAATAAATGTAAGATTATTTACGACAAATATATATTTTTAAGCTAAGACTTTATCAATCATACCATCTATTGTAAAATGAATTTTTGCTATTTCATTTGGATGATTATCATTTAAGTCTTTTTCAATTAATAGCTTTAAACCATTTATTAAATCATTAATAACCCAACTTGTAACAACTAGTTCTAAATTATTTTTTTTGAAAAAAATATCTAATTCACTTTCTGGATCTGTAATTAATAAAATTTTACAGTTGAAGGAAAGTAAGTTGGGTAATTTAGAAGGTAAAGACCCTTTTGAAGTTCCTGCTTTTTGAGGTATTATTTGTACATCACTTCTTTGGTATAATTCTGCTAAGTTTTCCTTTTCTACAAGGTTATGAAAGAAAATACCTGAATTAGTATTCAAACTTTTTAACTTATTAATTTCTGATCCTTGACTAAAAAAATGAAAATGTACATCTTTTAAATCTTTAGAAGCCTTATTAAAAAACTCAAGTAGTTTAATTGGATTTTGCTTTTCGCCTAATGCTCCAGAATATACTACATGTTTTTTAGAGCTATCAAAAAGCTTCCCTAAATCATCTGTTATTGTGTTGTTTATAGTTCTAAAAGGATATTGAACCTCTAATTTTTGAAATTTTAATTTATAAAGGTTTTTAGCTTCATCTTTCATTTCTTTTGATAGAAAGATTAACTTATCGCAATTTTGGTAGCATTTTTTTTCAATTTTATGAATAAAAAAATGTATTAAGCTATTGACAAGTCCTTTTTTATCTTTCGAATAAATTTCTTGCAAATCGTGAACCATACCCACTTTTTTAATATCTTTTTTAATAAAACGCAAGATGCTATAAAAAGCAAAACTTGGTGGAAAAATTGGTATAATTAAATCTTTATTCTTTTGATATTTTCTAATTGTTCTAAGCAAAAAAAAAGCAAAACTAAACTCTAAAATAAACCTTCTTAATATTGTAATTTTTGTGAATTTTAAAAATTTTCCTCCTCTTACAATCTTAATATTCTTAAGGGTTTTATTACTTCTTTTAATTTTCCAATTTGGATAAAAAGGATGAAAACATAAAACTGTAACATCATGACCTTCATTAGCTAAAGCTAATGCAAAATCAGTATTAAATTTTCCAGTTGATATAGGTTCAGGGAAAAAAAAAGGAGATAGTATTAAAATGTTTTTTTTCTTATTCACGTATTCTGTTTCTTAAAACTTTAGCTGGGCTACCTAGACAAATTTTATTTGCTGGTAAATTTTTATAAACACTACTTCTAGATCCAATAACAGTTCCTTTATGAATTGTTACACCTGGAGCTATAAATACATCTGTTGCTAACCAGCACTCATCTTTTATAATTATCTTTTTGGCATAAATATCAAAAGTTGATTTTAAATAGTCATGAGAACCTGTGCAGATGTATGATTTTTGAGAAATAACTACATTGTTACCAATTTCAATTTCTCCAAGAGAATAAAGCACAACATCATCTCCAATCCAAGAGTAATCACCAATTTTAACTTTCCAAGGGTATGTAGTTCTTACTGTTGGTCTAAGTATTACTTTTTTGCCAATTTTAGCGCCAAATAAACGTAACAAAAAGCGTCTAAAACCGTACATAAATTGTGGTGAGTTTCTAAAAAAAACACCTTGAACAATCCACCAAAGCTGAACCGTAAAAGCATTTTTGCCTCTAAAGTTTTTTGGTAATTTAAAAGTGTTAAGTTTTTGCATCGTCTAAAAAAATAGCTAAAATTTCTTTTGTAAATTTTTCGATTGTAAAATTATCTGCAAAATACTGTTTATTTTCATTTATCATTTCATCAATTTCTGAAATATTTTTACTCAAAAATGTAAAAACATCCACAAGAGAATGAACACTTTCTTTTTCTACTAAATACCCATTTTTATTATGCTGAATAATATCTGGTATGCCTGCATGTTTTGTGGAAACAATTATATTATTTGTAGCCAAAGCTTCTAAAATAGATATAGGCTGGCCTTCCATTTTATAAAAAGTTGGTAAAACAAATGTATTACCCCACTCTAATAAATCTTTTTTTTGAGTGTTGTAAACCAGGCCTAAATAAGTTGTGTTTTTTAAATTAGTTATTTTAGAAATAATTTCATCTTTCAATTTAATATCAATATTACCTGCTATTTTCGCTTTATAATTAATGTTATTCTTCTCTAATTCTTGTAAAGCATCTAAAAGATAAAAAACACCCTTTTCTTCCATTAAATTACTTAAGTAAGTAATTTTTAACATGCTATTATCTATTTCTTTTAGATTTTCTGCGAGGTAACTTTCAGCAAAATTGTTTAGAACATAAATTTTATTATTATTTATAAAAGGTGTTAAATTACCTTTTAGAGAAGCAGATAAAACAATACCTTTTTTAAATTTTGATAGCAAAAAATAAAAAATATTCTTTTTAAAACCTGTTAGTTGTTTGTATTGTTCAGCCAAATAATTACCATGAACGTGTATAATTAATTCTTTTTTAAATAAGGAAGATGTTAAAATAAAAAGTGCATATTTGGTTACTCCAAAAAAAGTTTGACCAGGGGTAATATAGATAATATCACTATTAAAAACTTTAAAAAAACTAAAGTTAACTTTTAAGAAGAACCACAGTTTTTTAAATGTAAAGCTTCCTATTTTATCTTGAAATTCTGGATAAGAAGTGTTTATTTTATCTACAGTAAATGAAGTTGAATTATCAAGGATTTCTTTAACGACTTTATTTGCAAGAGAAACTCCAGAAATTGGTTTTGGAAATGGGCCTAAAATCAATACTTTTTTCATTTGGGACTATTTATTAAATTATAAAATGAAAAGTAATTAATAATTAATGCAAAATAAATAACTCCATTTTGTCTGTCTAAAATATTTTCAATAAACATAAGAGAAATAAAGAGCATTAAAATGGCCAATTGCTCAAAACTTTTATTGAAAACAAGTTTTAAATTCGTTAACAAGAAAACAATAAAAAAGACTAAGCCAATAACGCCAGAAGCTAAAGTAAATCCTAAAAACTGATTGTGAGTATTGTAATAATTACCTTTAAAAAAGGTGTTTTTCTGTTGTAAATCTGTTAATATATCTTTGGTATCTCCAACTCCATAACCTAAAAAAGGTTCTTTAGAAATTGCTTTAATTGTTAGTTTGGAAATATTTACCCTTAAATTAGTTGATGATATTTTATGCTCATCAAATACACTATTTAATTCGGTAAATCTGTTAGAAATATCTGGTATAAATTTACCTATCAAAATAAAAAAACATATTAAAAGAGAAACACTAATCAATTTAACTTTTAAAGATGTTTTTAATTTAAAAAATAGAAAAACTAGAAAAAGTAATCCCATTATAATTATGGCACTTTTTCTTGAAAGTAAAATTAAATTGATTAACAAAAGTACATCTCCTAAAATAATAAGCAGTTTGTACTTGTGCTGTTGATATAAACTTACTGAAAAAATTAAGGCAATAGATGTTATTAAAGAAGCATAAATTGGATGCATTGAATATTTACCCAACTGAAAAATAATTCTGTAACTATAATTTAAAAAGTAATTTTCAGTAACAAATCCTCTAAAATAAAAGACAAAAAATACAGCTATAAATAATAGAAGTGTACTTGAGAAAAATAACAGTTTTGCTTTAGTAAAGAGTGTTTTTGAAAAAATATTTTGGTTTGACTTTAGTAAAAAAAAAGATATAGGAAACAATAAAATAGGAAGTAATCTAAACATGTATTCTAGCCCAACTGCTATGTTACTAGAATACATAATACTAAGCAATAAAACCACAAAAATAGAAATATTAATTAGAAGAAGATATACGTATTTCTTAGGTCTTTTTTTATTATCCTTCTTTTTTGTAAAAGCACTATATATTGTAAAAACAAAGAACAAAACAATACAACTTGGCTTTAAATTGTCTGGATATATTGGAAGTAAAAAAAGATTTAAAAAGAAAAACTTTGTTAAATTTCCTATAGAAAAAGTGTTTGACTTTATCATAATTTTACTTCTTTAAAAAAGTATATCAATACTTTAGGAATTACATAAATACCAAAAGCTACTAATACTAATTGAGAAAAGCCATTGGTAAAATCTCCCCTAAGAAAATAAACCATATGGATTGCTGCAAAAAATGCTAAGAGTTTTTTTAAATAATCATCAGATTTTAAATACTGTAAACCTTTTGAAAAGAAATAAGCAATTATAAATGCAAATAAAATAACACCAAATATTCCAAAATTTAAATATCCTTCAGAAATAAAAGGATTTGATATATTATTGAACCAAAAACCGTGTTCTTCTATCAAATAATTACCAATAAACTGTCCACTTGAAATAGGTTTAGTATCCCAAACAGCTCTTGGCACAAAAAAGAAAATTGCACTAGAGAGTTGCTCTCCTAAACTATAACCGTTTTCAGATACATATTCTATAGTAGCTAAAAAATTAGCATAAGCATCAAAATTAATTGTATTAAAATCACTTAATAAAACATCTTTATCTATTGATTTTGTAATAAGTGTTGGATTAGAAACAACCTCTGAAAAAGAATAATTTATATGAGTAAAGACAGCCATAATTGGCATAACAAGAATTAAACTAAAGTATAATATTAATGTAGTTTTAATATTTGAGTTCAATAATTTAGGAATAAATAAAAAAAGGATGCTAAAATATACAGGCCCTAAACCAGACCTTTTTTCCATAAATGGATTTTTGAACACTAAGATAAGTAGTAAAAAAAAACTTAAACAACCTGTAATAATTAATAAGTTAATTGCCTTTTTTCTATTTTTATTAAAATACATAACACACAATGCAACTCCTGCTAAAGGCAAAGAAAACAACACTTTTGATATAATTATTTTTATAGATTTTGCACTATCATATTGTAGTTTCCAAGTTGGTGTGAGTAACTTTTGTTGTATATAATCGATATTAAAAATTAGTATCAAAAAAGATATTACTAAAATTAATAAGATGTTAAAGGGTAACTTTCTACTTATTTTATATTCTCTAACCTTATAATTTTTTTTCTTAAAAATAAGATAACTAATAAAAAACACAATGTTAAATAATAAAATATAAGTGTTTGCTACAATAGTTTTAGACCATTTATAAGGCAAATCATTTACATGTTTTTGTAACTCTGGGTCTATATTTGATATTTGTGCAAGTGGCGTAATTATAAAAAAAAGAATATTAAATATTAAATATGCAGATATAAATGGAGAATATTCTTTTTCTAAAAAAAAATGATAATACATAATTATCATTATAACAACATAGTTTAAAAAGAAAGACGATAATGCTAATAAATTAATATCAACTAAAAAAAACTGAATTCCAGTAAAAACGAAAAACGATAAAAAGACGAGATTTTTCAAACTAGTTTCTAAAATTTAGTATTAGTGTTTTTCTTTTTAAAGAATAATATAACCTTATTAAAACCATTAATACATCACCAAAAACTCTTAGATATATTAAATTCCAAAAAGTTATTGAATTTGTAAAATATAAAACTACTAAAATTAAAATATAAATTAAAGAGGTGAAAATTAAAGAGAAATTATACTCTTTAAAAAAACCAAAAGCCACTAAAGAACACGTACCTAAAACAAAAGTTAGCGCCACAAATGGGCATAAAATTGCTAAATATTGAAGTGTTGTTGAAAAAGGTAACATTTCATCTCCTCCAAGTAAAAACATAAAACTATCTGATAAAAGAAAAATAATTACCCCAATAACTACCCCAATTATAAAAGAGGATATTACTAATTTTTTTAGAAGATTTTTATTTTTTGTTCTTGAAATTGTTGGAAACACAGCCTGTTGCAACATCTCAAAAGGAATAACACCAAGCATTACAATTTTTAAACTAGTATCAAAACCAGAAACTTGTTCTAAAAGACAAAATTTACCAATAAAATATATAGTTCCAAAATTAAATACTAATGATAAAAACCTACCTATAAAAAAAGGTGTAGACTCTTTAAAGTAAATACGTATGTGTTTAAAAGGAACAAGAGTAAATTTTACTTTATAAAATTTAAACAAGTAAAATACACCTAAAAAACCCATTAAAAAAGAAGAAACAACAAACAAAATAACATAAGAAAGTAAATCAGTTTCTGATTGCACAAAAAATACAGTTCCAATAAGTAAAAAAAGCCTCGATAAAAAAACAATTATTGTTGCTGGCTTTAAATTTTCTATACCTTGAAAAAACCAAATAGGAAATAGAACTTCACCAACACCACAAAACATTAACAATAAAAGAAGCTGCTGATAATTGTAAAAAGTTTCAGAATTACCAAGCAAAAGAATACAGAGTAGAGATACTATAAATAAACCACCTTTAATTAAATAAATAGCAGATATTATTTCATTTATTTTTTTAGATTCTTTTTTGTTTTCAACAATATATTTTGCAGCGTAAATATTAAAACCAAAATTAACAATCATTATAAAATACTGAATAACAGAATCTAACCAAGTTATTAAACCGTATTTTTCATCTCCTAAAATTCTTATTAAGTAGGCTGCTAAAATAATTTTAATACCAATATTAAAAAACTTTATCAAACTTAAGTAAGAGAAGTTTTTTAATATAATTTGATAATTTGAATCGAGGTTTTTAAACATTTTTATGAAAAATTTGTTGGAATATTTTTTCAGAAAAATCACTTTTTATCTCATGAAAAACATTATTAACCTTTTTTCTTTCACTTGAAAATTCATCAATCTTGTTTATTAAAACATCTTCTAAAAACGGAATTAATGCAATCGTTTCATCAATCATTTTACCAGGCATAAACTCTACAGGTTTATCAAAAACAAAACCTCTTGAATTTGAATATTGCTTAAAATCTGAAACCAAAAATGCCATTGGTTTATCTAACAAAAGATAATCTATATAAATTGATGAAAAATCTGTAAGTAGCAAATCTGTTCTTTTTAAAACTGAATATAATGATATGCCTTTCTGTTCAAAATTATCATTATTAATAAAAAACAAATTTGAGAAATTTTTAAAATGATTCACATCCATATAATCCATTGGGTGCAATTTTACAACACAAACTGCATTTATGCTATTTAAATAATCATTTAGGTCTTTTAAATAGGTTTCATCTAAAAAATCATTAAATTTTTTGAGCTCACCATCTATTCTTATGTCTCCTACTTTAGATTTCCTATAAGTTGGCATCCATAAAATAGTATGACTAAAATTATTAATATCTTTATCTACTAGGTCTAATAAATTGTATTTATCATCAAATAATAAATCATTTCTTGGTTGCCCAGAAACCAACACTTTTTCTTGTGATAAAGAGAAAGCTTGTGCCATTATTTTTTGAAACAATGGTGATGAAGCTATAGAATAATTAGATGTAGGTACAGATTTGTTACCATCTAAATGACCAATATTTTTTAAAGGCATTCCATGCCATAAATTTACATTTACTTGATTTTTAGAAAGTGTAACGTTATTAAAAATTCCATGTGTATGGAAAATATATTTTGATTTGCAGAAATAATAAAACCCTTTTATAGATTTTTTTTTAACTACTTTATATTTTTTTGATGTTGAATATCTTGAGGTTAGTTTATAAAATTTAGCTTTATCAGTATCATTTACCAACCAAACGTTCTTAAATTTTGGTTGATTATTTAACATATAACAAAAAAGAGAGAAGCTATTGTCTGAAAAATCTGGAAAACTATGGTATAAGACGTAGTTTTTTTGAGGTTTTATAAATAATCTGAGAAGTTTTATTAGTTTAGTAACTATCAAAATTATATTATTTGTCTTGCATTACTTTTTTTAATTTTGAGGTAGAAATATCTATTGTTCTTGGTAAATATATAACCTCACAATATTTATTTAAATCATCAAACTTTCCTTGCCAATCATCTCCCATAACAAAAACATCAACATTATATTTTTTTATATCATCTATTTTTTGCTCCCAATTAGACTCTGGAATAATTTCATTTACAAAATCTATTGAGCTTAACAATTCTTTTCTTTTTTCGAAAGGAATTTTACAGTCTTTTCCTTTTTTAATATTAAATTCATCTGTAGATAAACCTACAATTAATTTACTACCAAGTTTTCTTGATCTTTGAAGTATTTCTAAATGCCCATAATGCAACAAATCAAAAGTACCATAAGTTAAAATAGTTTTTTCTTTGTTATTATAATTTAGTATAAACTCATTAAAGGGTTTTAATTTTTCATCTTTATTTGATAAAATGATTTCATCTTTACTTAACATCCAATCTATTTGTAAATCTTTATCATTATAAATCACACCATCTTCAGCTTCTGGATTATAATAATTATCGCATTTATAAGCAAAAATGGTATCATCTTCTAAAACAGCAAAACCGTGTAAAAATCCTCTAGGAATATAGAGTTGCTTTTTATTTTCTTCTGATAAAACACAACTAAATGTTTTGCCAAATGTTGCAGAATTTTCTCGAACATCTACAACAACATCTAATACTTTACCTTTTATTACTCTTACAAGTTTAGCCTGTGCATGCTTACCTTTTTGCATGTGCAACCCTCTTAAAACTCCTCTTTTTGATGAAGATTGATTGTCTTGAACAAAGCTAACAGTTAATCCTGTTTTTTCTTGAAATACCTTTTCATTAAAGACTTCAAAAAAGTAACCTCTTTCATCTCCAAAAATTTTTGGCTCTAGTATAAAACAGTCTTTTAGATTCGTTTCTATTACTTTCATTTATATCTTAAATAGGTTTTTACCATAACCACTTTTTAACAATGATGCTGCTAAATTTTGTAATTGCTTTTTTGTTATAAAGCCTGCTCTATAGGCAGCTTCTTCAATTGAGCCAACTTTTAAACCCTGCCTTTCCTCTATTACTTGTACAAATTGACCTGCTTGCATTAACGAGTTAAAGGTGCCTGTATCTAACCAAGCTGTTCCTCTGTCCAAAATTTGAACAGATAGTTTTTTTTCTGATAAATATGCTTTATTAATATCTGTTATTTCTAACTCACCTCTTTTACTAGGGTTTAATTTAGCTGCTTTATTGATTACTGAATTATCGTAAAAATAAATTCCAGGTACAGCGTAATTAGATTTAGGATTTAAAGGTTTTTCTTGTATAGATATTGCATTTTTATTTTCATCAAACTCAACTACACCATATCTTTCAGGGTCGTTTACATGATACGCATAAACAATACCCCCATCAGGATTAGTATTTGCCATTAATAAATTCGCTAAACCTGAGCCGTAAAAAATATTATCCCCCAAAATAAGTGCTACACTGTCTTTACCAATAAAATCTTTTCCTATTAAAAAAGCTTCTGCTAATCCATTAGGCTGTTCTTGAACTTTATACTCAAAAACACAACCAATTTTGGATCCATCACCTAATAATTCTTGAAAAAGAGTTAAATCTTTTGGTGTGCAAATGATTAATATTTCTTTAATTCTTGCTGATATTAATGTAGCAATTGGATAGTAAATCATAGGCTTATCATACACTGGCATTAACTGCTTGCTTATTGTTAATGTTAATGGATGTAACCTGGTTCCTGAACCCCCTGCTAAAACTATTCCCTTCATTTTTTATATTTTTCTAAATACCAATGAATGGTTTTTAAAATTCCTGATTCAAAATTTTCTTGAGCTTTCCAGCCTAATTCACGCTCAATTTTAGAAGCATCTATGGCATATCTAAAATCATGACCAGGTCTATCTTTTACAAAACTAATTTGATTTTTATAAGATTCAATCTTAGGTTGAACTTCATCTAGAATCTCACAAATTTTATTGACAATATATAAGTTGTTTCTTTCATTTCTGCCCCCAATATTATAGGTTTCACCCAATTTACCGTTTTTATAAACCAAATTAATACCTCTGCAATGGTCTAAAACATATAACCAATCTCTAATATTTTTTCCATCTCCATAAATGGGAATTTCATCATTCGATAAAGCTTTTCTGATAATGGTTGGTATTAACTTTTCATTATGCTGTTTAGGACCATAATTATTAGAACAATTTGTTGTAATTACATTCATACCATAGGTATGAAAATAGCTTCTCACCAAAAAATCTGAAGATGCTTTTGAAGCACTGTAAGGACTATTGGGTGAATAAGGCGTTTTTTCTGTAAACAAACCTGTATCTCCTAAAGTACCATAAACTTCGTCTGTAGAAATATGATGAAATCTAGAATTTTCGAAACCATCCTTAAATTTAAAAGGAGATTGCATCCAAAAATCTTTTGCAACATCTATTAAATTAAACGTTCCAAAGACATTGGTTCTTACAAATGCATCTGGGTTTTCAATGGAATTATCTACATGAGATTCTGCTGCAAAATGAATTACTCCATCAAAATTATGTTTATTAAAAAGTGATTCTATTAATTTTCTATCACAGATATCACCTTCTACAAATTCATAATGTTCATGACCTTCAATTTCCATTAAATTCTCTAGATTACCAGCGTAAGTTAACAAGTCTAAATTTACAACCTTTACATCTTTATTATTTTCTAAAAAATAGGGTATAAAATTAGAGCCAATAAAGCCTGCTCCACCAGTAATTAAAAGTGATTTCATAGTTATTTACTATAGTTTTCTAAATACCTATTCAATTTAATTAAAAGAAGTATTAAAATCATTAGACCTGCAAACGCAACACCTACTAAAAACGCATAATTTTTAGTGAACTCTTTAAATTCATGACCAATAGGCTGAAAATTAGAAATTACATTTATTACTTCGTAATTCTTCGATTTTTCTTCTGATATTTCTTCTAGATCTGAATTGAGCCTTCTATTCGTATTAAAAAGCTCTAATTCATTTGTAGTTTTTGTTGCAGTTGATCCTAAATCTATACTTGTACCTGATTTTGGGCTTTTAGCTTCTTCTATCATCACCTGCATATAAACCCTTCTTAAAGAATCTAACTGAACTAAATTTTCACGATATATAGAATCTTTTCTATTTAGATTTTCATTCGTTAGCTCTTTAAATCTTTTAAAATATTTATTATTTACAACAGAAGAAATTATAACCTCATCTAATTTATCAAAAACATCATTTTTTTGAGCAACTACATTTATCTTGTGAAAATTATAATCATAATCTGTAAACGAATTTTTAAACGTTTCAAATTCATAACTTTTTATGGTTAAAGTGTCTACCTCTAGCACTAATTGATCATAGGCGTTTATAATATCATTCTCAACCCTAATTGGCTCAATAGTAAATTTTTGTAATGAAGCTGCTTCAGCTTTATCTAAATGAAATACTTTTTGAAGTGCTGCTGTATCTTTCTGTTTTACGAGATCATTATAAAAATTGATGTTATTGTAAAGCTGTCTAGAACTTTTAAAATTTGGCTGAAGTATCATTTCTGAACCAAAAGAGTCCGGTTTTGAGGATTCTAAAATGAAACCAATAATAATTCCAATCACTAAAGCTCCAGAGATTTTAATAAAATTAGATCTAAGAAATAAAAGAATATCAATAATAAAATCGAAAATTCCTTTAAAAATACTGCCAATAAAATTGAAAAAACTTTTAATTCCTTTGCCTATAATTACAAACAAAGAACCTAAATCTACTTCTTCTTCGTTTTGTTTATTTTGTTGGTTTGTTGACATATAAAAGCTTTAAAAGTGAATATAAACACTCATTAACTATTAAAAATTTGTTCTAATATTTTTTGTGTAATTGCATACGTTGGTGTTACTCCTGTCATACCTAAACCTCCAGAAGCTAATGTAGCACCTGTTTCTAGTGGATTATCTGATGCGTAATAGGCATACCTAACTTTTACATCTTCAGAAATATTACCTCTAATTTTTGAGGCAGATTGTATGGCTTTTTGGTAATGTGCACCTTCCATTTCTAACCCAATAACATTCCAAGTAGAATCATGGAAGAACTTTAAAAGATCTTTATTTTGAAGTGATGTTCCTAACACAGAAATCATTGAACCATCAAAAACATTTACTCCAAAACCTTCTAAGTCTTGTTTGGTAAGCTCGTTTTTAAAAGGATAATTATCTGCTGTACCTTCAAAAATATGGGCAGAAGGTATCATAATATCTCCTTTACCACCTTCTAAAATACCTGCTTTACCCATTATTGAAACCGATTTTACATCTAAATGAACTTTTTTACCATCTGCATCATAAGGTTTTAACAATTCATCCATAGTTTCAAAAGCTTGTTCTCCAAAAGCATAATCCATAACAATAATTACAGGATTTTCTTCTAGATTTTCTCTTTTTTGGAACGATGAAATTTCACAATTTATTTTATTTGTATCAATTATTTGTACGTTAATATTTGTTCCAGAGGTATCTTTAACGTAAATCAACCCATTTTCTGAAGCAAAATCTTTTACTCTTTTTTGAAGCTGTTTACTATTAACGTTACTTAATAGCTGAAATAACTGAAACTTTTTATGTTGCTCTGCTTCTTCTGGTAATGCTTTTTTTGCATAAATAGAATTCATAACACTGTGCATGTTTGCACTAATAATATGTAAAGGTCTTTTTAAAAGATTATACTCTTTTAATATATTTTTAATATCATTTGCCCAAATTTCACCATAAATATGATGCCCAATTTCTTCAATTAATAAAGAACTAAAGGTTACTGTTCTTTTTTTAGCTTCATCAACTTCTCTAATAGCTAACTTACCTAACCAGTAAATTAAATTAAAGAATTTGTGTGGATTTTCTTCTGTAGAGAGTTCGTTATAAATATCTGAAACCTCATCAAAAGTTCTTCCTAAAATATTACCTAAATGAACTA
>CAXBAC010000003.1:0-20333 GCA_963973485.1 uncultured Polaribacter sp.
CTTTAGCATAACACCCACCTTCAAAGTTAAAAACAGTGTTTTCTGCAGTCCAACCATGTTCATCATCACCAATTAAACTTCTATTTGGATCTGTAGAAAGTGTTGTTTTTCCTGTTCCTGATAAACCAAAGAAAATAGCTGTATCACCATCTGCTCCAATATTTGCAGAACAGTGCATAGGCAATGTGTTTTTGTAAACAGGTAATATAAAGTTTAAGGCAGAAAAAATTCCTTTTTTAATTTCTCCTGTGTATCCTGTACCTCCAATTAAGGCGATTTTTTTACTAAAGTTTAAAATTGCAAAGTTGTGTTGACGAGTTCCATCAACTTCTGCATCTGCCATAAAACCTGGAGCATTAATTACTGTCCATTCTGGAGAAAAATCTTTTAATTCTTCTTTTGTTGGTCTTAAAAACATGTTATGTGCAAACATATTACTCCAAGGATATTCGTTTACAACACGAATATTAAGTTTGTAATTTTCATCTGCACAGGCATAACTATCTCTAACAAAAATTTCTTTTTCAGATAAATAATCAACAACTTTATCGTATAATTTGTCAAATTTATTCTCTTCAAAAGGTAAGTTTATTTCACTCCACCACACTTCATCTTTGGTGATATCGTCCTTTACGATAAAACGATCCATTGGAGATCGTCCAGTAAATTCTCCAGTATTTACAGCTATTGCTCCTAATGAAGATTCTACCCCTTGTTTTTTTTCTAATGTTTCTTGGTGTAATTCGTTAGAAGTTAACTGATAACGAACTGTTGCATTTTTGATTCCTAGACTATTTAACGAAATCGATTTCGTATTTGTATCTACCATATCAATATTTTTAGATTTTTTTATTGAGTAACAAAATTAAACAATATTTTAAAAAATAGTCTCTTTTAAAATTTTTTTATGAATATTTTATTCAATTGGTTTCTTTTTTACGAATATCACAATCATTGAAATCCAACCAATTATAAAGAATAACCCTCCTAAAGGTGTTGTAAACCAAATTGACTTTGCTGTAATACTTGTAAGTTGTATGCAGTAAATTGAGCCAGAAAAGAGGAGAATACCTAAAATGAAAAGAAGGCTAATAGTGTTTTTTTGTTTGATAGAAAAATGATGAAAAGAATTCACAAAAAGCAAAACAATTGCATGATACATTTGATAACGAACTGCAGTTTCAAAACTCAATAATTGTTCTGGTGTTAAACTTTCTTTTAAAGCATGTGCTCCAAAAGCACCTAATAAAACTGCTGTAAAAGCAAAAAAAGCAGCAATAATTAAATTTTTAAACATTTATATTGATTTTTGTTTAATTTTAAACAATTATAGTATCTTCGTTCATCAACAAAAATACAGTTTTATTTTATGAAAAACATATTGATTATTGGCGCAGGAAAATCTACTTCATCTTTAATTAAGTACTTATTAAATAAGTCAGTTAAAGAAAATTTATTTTTAACTATTGGAGACATTTCTATACAAAACGCTGAAAATTTAATAGATAATCATAAAAATGCAAAATGTATTGTTTTAGATGTTTTTAATGAAAAACAGCGTAAAACTGAGATAGAAAAAAGCGATCTTGTTATTTCTATGTTACCTGCTCGTTTACATATTGAAGTTGCAAAAGATTGTATAGCTTTTAAAAAACATATGGTAACTGCATCTTATGTATCTGAAGAAATGCAAGCTTTAGATAAAGAGGTAAAAGAAAACAATTTAGTTTTTATGAATGAAATTGGTTTGGATCCAGGTTTAGATCATATGAGTGCAATACGAATTATTGATGAAATTAGAGATCATGGAGGTAAAATGTTACTTTTTGAATCGTTTTGTGGTGGCTTAGTTGCTCCTGAAAGTGATAATAATTTATGGAACTACAAATTTACTTGGAACCCTAGAAATGTTGTTTTAGCAGGTAAAGGTGGAGCTGCAATGTTTATACAAGAAGGTACATACAAATACATTCCTTATCATAAGTTATTTAGAAGAACAGAATTTTTAAGTATAGAAAATAAAAAATATGAAGCTTATGCCAATAGAGATTCTTTAAAATACAGAAGTGTTTACGGTTTAGAAGATATCCCCACAATGTATAGAGGAACTATTAGAAAAGTAGGTTTTTCTAGAGCTTGGAACATTTTTGTACAATTGGGTATGACAGATGATTCTTATACTATTGAAGATTCTGAGAACATGAGTTATCGTGATTTTGTAAATCTATTTTTAGCCTACTCTCCTTCAGATTCTGTAGAGTTAAAATTACGCTCTTACTTAAAAATAGATCAAGATGATATTATGTGGGAAAAGCTTGCTGAGTTAGATTTATTTAATCCGAAGAAAAAAATAGGTTTATCAAAAGCGACTCCAGCACAAATGCTTCAAAAAATACTAGAAGATTCTTGGACATTGAAAGAAGATGATAAAGATATGATTGTTATGCAGCACTTGTTTGGCTACGAAATAGAAGGCTCAAAACGTCAAATAGAAAGCAGCTTAGTGGTTGAAGGAGAAAACCAAACGTACACAGCTATGGCTAAAACAGTGGGGTTACCACTAGCAATTGCAGCTTTAAAAATCTTAAAAGGTGAAATAAAAACCCCTGGAGTTCAAATACCAATTTCTAAAGAAGTTTACGAACCTATTTTAAAAGAGTTAGAAAATTACGGAATTACATTTAAAGAAAAACAAGTTCCTTATTTAGGCTATAATCCAAATCATGTAACTGGATAATTAAATAAAGCTAGATAAAAAACATTACATTTTTAAATAAAAATCTTTTGTTAAAGCTACATAAGCCTTTGTGTATTGGTGTCTTTCTTTTTCTATAATTAAATGTTCTTTCTTTACTTCTTGTGCTTTAAAAGTAAACTCAAGCAAGCTTCTTTTAATTTCTGAAGAAGGATTCCCTTGTACATTACAAATTCTAGAAACATGTAGTTGATGAGATTTTGCAAGTTCAATAAAACTGGCTTTTTCCTTAAAAGGAATAATTGTAGCAAATGTACCTTCTTCAGATAGTATTTTAGAGACTCCTTCAATCAAATCATTAAAAGAAAGCGCAGTTGTAAATCTTGCTTCATTTCTATCTAAATTTTCAGTTTCAAAATCATCTGTATAAAAAGGCGGATTAGACACAATTAAATCATACGTTTCTTGTTCTTCAGAAATTTCATCAGCAAAATTCTGAAAATCTGTATGATAACAAAAAAGACGATCTCCCCAATCTGAATTCTCAAAATTTTCAACAGTTTGCTCGTAAGCTTTATCATTTTTTTCAACTGCATCTATAGTGTTTGCAAAAGAACGCTGTGCAAGCATTAAAGCAATAACACCAGTACCAGAGCCAACATCTAAAATAGTATCAAAAGTATCTTGTATTGCACACCAAGCACCTAGTAAAACTGCATCAGTTCCTATTTTCATGGCTACTTTATCTTGCTCAATTGTAAATTCTTTAAATCTAAACATGTGTTATAAAATACTGCTATCTGCTTACTTATTTTTATATTTGTATAAACAGTAAAATTATGAAAAAAATTAGTCAACTTTTAGTATTATTCTTATTCTTTGCCTGTACTCCTACTGATGAAGTAAATACCAAACCAGCAGTAACTTTAGAGGATACTGATGTTCGATTTGAGTTTACAACAACAGAACAAAATTACGATGAAATTGAGTTTTCATATTATGTAAATGGTGAAGATAAATTTACTTCTGAAACGTTGGTTTTTGAATATGATAATAATGGCAATCCTTTAACAAAAATTATCGAATGGAAAGATTTTGGGCACAAATATATTAGAGGTGAAGCTTACAGAAATAATTTTAGTGAAACTGAGCTTGGTATTAAAATCTATGTAAACGACGAACTTGTTTATGAAGAATCCGAAACAGGAAACCCAAATGCTTATGCAAGAGTAGTATTCGATTATACTATAGAATAAATTAATTTTTGTAGAGAGGAAGGGATTCGAACCCTCGATATCGTTTCCAATATACTACCTTTCCAAGGTAGCTCTTTCAACCACTCAGACACCTCTCTTTTTAAGGTTAACCTTATTTTAATCTTTCAAAAAATTATGAAAATGGGATTTAACTAGAGGTACAACTCTATCAAACCTTGTGGAGTTTCAACGTGAATTTGTTGATTAGATCTGTCTACTTTTTTTATAAAGTCATCAATCATAGGGATAAAAATTTCTTTTCCATCTCTATCAATTTCAAAAAGTGGCTGTGCAGCTTTATCATTAATATGCACAATAATACCAACTTCTCCAAAACTAGCGTCTACAACTGTAAAACCAATAACTTCATGATAATAAAATTTATCCCCAGAAAGTTTTGGCAGTAAATCTAAAGGTAAATAAATACCGCATTTTAAAATAGTATCAGCTTCTTCTTCAGAATAAATATCTTCAAACTGAACACGCAGTTGATTTCCTTTATGTAGCGAACTTTTTTCAATAAAAAATGGAACCAGATTACTGCCAAATTCGACGTAAACTGATTCCATATTTTTGTACAACTCAGGCTCATCTGTATCTAATTTGATAACAACTTCACCTTTGAAACTATATTTTGTAACGATTTTGCCTAAATAAAAACAATCTTCTTTACGCATTCTCGTATAAATCTATAATTTATTCTGCTGCTTTTTCTTGAGCTTCATCAATTGTTTCTGGAGCTGCTTCTTCTGATGCTTCAGTTTCTGCTACTTCTTCTACAACTGGTTTTGCTGCTTCAATTCTTGCTTCATTAACAGCTTTTTCAGCAGCTAATGCTTTAGCTTTTGCTTCTGCTTCTGATTTAGATAAACCTTCAGCTTTTGCAGAAATTTTGTTTTCTTTTTCTTCTAACCAAGCTTTGAATTTTTCTTCAGCTTGCTCTTCAGTTAAAGCTCCTTTTCTTACTCCACCAACTAAATGATTTTTTAGCATAGCACCTTTGTAAGATAAAATTGCTTTTGCAGTATCAGTTGGTTGTGCACCATTTTGTAACCACTTTACAGCACCATCAACATCTAAGTTAATTTCTGCTGGGTTTACGTTAGGGTTGTACGTACCAATTTTTTCTAAGTAACGTCCATCTCTTTTTGCACGTGAATCTGCAGCAACAATCCAATAGAATGGCTTGCCTTTTTTACCATGTCTTTGTAATCTAATTTTTACAGGCATAATTTATTAATTTTTTAAGGTTCTCGACCTTGGTTATTAAAACTCTTATTATCTCGTAATAAGCGAGCGCAAATTTACGATTTAATTTTTAATATAAACTAGTAAAAACAATATAAAATATTCATAATCAGTATTGATTTGTACAACTAAAGGATAGTGTTTGAGTTAAAAATCATTTTATTTGAACAAAAACAAAGATTTCTTCTCAATTATCTTTGCATCAGATGTTAAACAATAAGCATCTCTAAACAAATTGTTGAAATTTAAAATGAGAATGATATTATGAAATACAGTGAAAAAGTTTCGAACAAATTAAACGAATTATTAGAGAAAAATTACGACGCAGAAAAAGGATATTTAAATGCTGCAGACAGTGTTGATAGTAAACGATTAAAAATATTTTTCAAAAACAGAGCTTCTGAAAGAAGTGAATTTGCAAAAAATTTAAGAACAGAAATTCTATCCTATGGACAAATTCCAGAAGATGATGGATCAATAAAAGGTGCTATGCACAGAAACTGGATGTCTCTAAAATCATTATTTAGTTCTAATGATGAAGAAGCCATTTTAGAAGAGGCAATTAGAGGTGAAAAAGCAAGTATTGAAGAATACAATGAAATTTTAAAAGACAACGAATTTGCACCAAGCACAGAGAAATTGTTAGACAAACAAAAAATTAAAATTCAATCTGCAATTAATTCATTAATGGTAGAAGAAGAGTTAGCATAAAACACAATTCAATTAACTAACTTTAAGAAGTCAATCCTAAAAAGGGTTGACTTTTTTTGTTGATAAGTCGCAATAAAATATCAGCTCATCATCTTTTATGATTTCGTACATTTAACCCTCTTAATTTACCCGATAAAAATCATTTATGTACTTAATTTTTGATACTGAAACTACAGGTTTACCAAAAAGCTGGAATGCTCCAATTACAGATACAGACAACTGGCCTAGATGTATACAAATTGCGTGGCAATTGCATGATGAAATGGGTAATCTTGTAGAGCATAACGATTTTTTAATTCAACCAGATGGTTTTAATATTCCTTATGATGCTGAAAGAATTCATGGAATTTCAACTGAATTAGCAGCTAAAGAAGGTATTTCTTTAGAAAAAGGATTGGCTCTTTTTAATGAAGTGTTACAAAAAACCAAATTTGTAGTTGGGCAAAATGTTGAGTTCGATTTAAATATTATGGGGTGTGAGTTTCATAGATTATCCACAGAAACCAACCTCAACAAACTACCGGTTTTAGATACGTGTACAGAAAAAACGGCTTTGCTTTGTCAAATTCCTGGTGGTAGAGGAGGTAAATTTAAATTACCTACACTAACAGAATTACACAAACATTTATTTGGAATTGATTTTGCAGAAGCGCACAACGCAACTGCAGATGTTGAAGCTACAACACGTTGTTTTTTAGAGTTAATTCGTATTCGAGAATTCACTAAAGAAGAATTAGATGTTAATGCTGATTATTTTAAAAACTACTCTGAAGCAAATCCAAAACCTATTCAACTTATTGGGTTAAAGCACATCAATCTTAAAAAAGAGAGTGATGCCATTCGAAAAAAATTAGAAAAGCTAAAAGATACTAGCGATACTATTTCCACATCAGAAGGTTTAGCAGAACTAAAAGATGTACAATTTGCACATTTACACAATCATACTCAATTTTCAGTTTTACAATCTACCATGCAAATTGGTAATATTGTTGCTGCTGCAGCTAAAGATAACATGCCTGCTGTTGCTATGACAGATACTGCAAACATGATGGCTTCGTTCCATTTTGTTAGCGCTGTTTTAAATCACAATAAAAATGCAGAAAAACCAATAAAACCAATTATTGGATGTGAATTCAATATTTGTGAAGACCATAAAAATAAATCACAAAAAGACAATGGTTATCAAGTTGTTTTATTGGCAAAAAATAAAAAAGGCTATCATAATTTAGCAAAAATGTCTTCTATCGCTTTTGTTGACGGATTTTATTATGTTCCTAGAATTGATAAAGAAGTTGTTCAAAAATACAAAGACGATATTATTGTTTTAACTGGAAATTTGTATGGTGAAGTTCCAAGTAAAATACTAAACTTAGGAGAACATCAAGCTGAAGAAGCTTTACTTTGGTGGAAAGAGCAATTTCAAGATGACTTGTATATTGAGTTGATGCGTCATAACCAACAAGATGAAGACATCGTAAACGAAACTTTACTAAAGTTTTCTAAAAAACACGATGTAAAAGTTGTTGCTACTAATAATACTTTTTATTTAGAAAAGAAAGATGCCAATGCACACGATATTTTACTGTGTGTTAAAGATGGTGAAAAACAAGCAACACCAAAAGGAAAAGGACGTGGCTACAGATATGGTTTACCTAATGAGGAATACTATTTTAAATCTACTGATGAAATGAAAACGCTTTTTGCAGATTTGCCAGAAGCCATTTGTAACATCCAAGAAGTTGTAGATAAAATAGAAATTTTCACCTTAGCAAGAGACGTTTTATTGCCTGCTTTTGATATTCCTGATGAATTTAAAGATGCTAAAGATGATGAAGATGGAGGAAAACGTGGTGAAAATAATTTCCTAAGACACTTAACTTACGAAGGTGCTAAAAAACGCTATGGAGAAATTACAGAATCTATAAAAGAACGTTTAGATTTTGAGCTCTCTGTAATTGAAAAAACAGGTTATCCTGGATATTTTTTAATTGTTGAAGATTTTATTCGAGAAGCCAGGAAAATGGATGTTGCAGTTGGCCCAGGTCGTGGTTCTGCAGCAGGTTCTGTAGTTGCTTATTGTTTATGGATTACCAATATAGACCCTATTCAATACGATTTACTTTTTGAGCGTTTCTTAAATCCTGAACGTGTTTCCATGCCAGATATCGATATCGACTTTGATGATGAAGGTCGTGGACGAGTTATGGATTATGTTATCGATAAATATGGAGCAAATCAAGTTGCACAAATTATCACTTATGGAACCATGGCTGCAAAATCTTCTATTAGAGATACTGCAAGAGTTTTAGATTTACCATTGTTTGAGGCAGATAGAATTGCAAAGTTAATTCCAGGGATTAAACTAAAAAATATTTTTGGTGATGATCCAAAAAGTAAAGGAAAAGTTGCAGGTTTAAGAGCTGAAGAAAAGCAGTTAGTTGAGGAATTGAAAACAATGTCTTATGGTAATGATTTAACATCAGAAACCATAAATAAGGCTACTATTCTAGAAGGTTCTGTTAGAAATACAGGAATCCATGCGTGTGGAGTTATTATTACACCAGGAGATATTACCAATTACGTTCCTGTTGCTTTGGCAAAGGATTCAGACATGTACGTTACTCAATTTGATAACTCTGTTGTAGAATCTGCTGGATTGTTAAAAATGGACTTTTTAGGGTTAAAAACACTTACCTTAATTAAAGACACCGTTAAAATTGTAAAAGCAAGACATGGTGTTGAGTTAGACCCTGAAACTTTTCCTTTAGATGATGAAAAAACCTATGAATTGTTTCAAAGAGGAGAAACTGTAGGTATTTTTCAATATGAATCTCCAGGAATGCAAAAACACATGCGTTCTTTAAAACCAACCGTTTTTGCAGATTTAATTGCTATGAATGCCTTGTATAGACCTGGACCAATGGAATATATTCCAAGTTTTATCAACAGAAAACATGGTACAGAAGATATAGAATACGATTTACCAGCAATGGAAGAGTATTTGGCAGAAACCTATGGAATTACGGTTTACCAAGAGCAAGTAATGTTACTCTCGCAAAAATTAGCTGATTTTACTAAAGGTGAAGCTGATGTTTTACGTAAAGCGATGGGTAAAAAGCAAATTGCGGTTCTTGATAAAATGAAACCAAAATTCATTGAGCAAGCTGGAAAAAATGGACATGATGAAGAAAAGTTAGAGAAAATTTGGAAAGACTGGGAAGCGTTTGCTAGTTATGCTTTTAACAAATCTCACTCTACTTGTTATGCATGGATTGCTTATCAAACTGCCTATTTAAAAGCACATTACCCTGCAGAATATATGGCTTCTGTACTATCTAACAACATGAATGATATTAAAGCTGTTTCCTTTTTTATGGAAGAGTGTAAACGTATGGGATTAGAAGTTTTAGGGCCAGATTTAAATGAATCTTTTTTAAAGTTTTCTGTAAATGCAGATGGTGCTGTTCGTTTTGGAATGGCTGCAGTGAAAGGAGTTGGTGCTGGAGCTGTGAGAGCTATAATAAATGAACGCAAAGAAAATGGAAATTATACATCTATTTTTGATTTAGCAAAACGTGTAGATTTAAGAGCTGCTAATAAAAAATCTTTTGATAGTTTAGTAAAAGCAGGTGCTTTTGATTCTTTTTCAGATACACATAGAGCGCAATATTTTGCAGTTGACGAAAAAGGAATTACATTTTTAGAACGTGCTATGAAATTTGGTAGCAAATATCAAGAAAACGAAAATTCATCTCAAGTTTCTTTATTTGGAGAAGCTTCTACTATTCAATTTCCAGAACCTGAAATTCCTGAATGTGAAACTTGGGGAACTATGGAACTATTATCGCAAGAAAAAGAAGTAATTGGCATGTATATTTCTGCACATCCTTTAGACGATTTTAAAAATGAAATGATTTTTTGCAATGCAAGACTAAAAGATTTTAAAGGCGATTTAAAGAAAATTGTTGGTAACAACTTATCGTTTGCAGGTATTATTACAGAGGTACAACATAGAGTTTCTAAAGCTGGTAAAGGTTGGGCTTCATTTTTTATAGAAGATTATGGAGACAGCCATGAATTTCGAGTTTTTGGAGAAGACTATTTAAAATTTAAACACTTCTTTGTACCTAATTCTTTTTTGTTTGTTCGTGCTACAATTCAAGCTGGTTGGACTAATAAAGATGGAGTTGAAGGTGAACCAAGAATAAAATTTACAGAGTTTAAACTTTTACATGACATTATGGATACTTTGTGTAAAAAAATAACCATAAAAATGCCTTTAGAAGATGTAAACGAAGAAAATATTTTAAACTTAGAAAGTATTTTAAGAAACGTAAATGGTACACAAAGTTTGCACTTTACCATTTGGGATGCTAAGGAAAAAATTGAGTTGAGTTTACCTAGTAGAAATACAAAAATTAAAGTTTCTAATGAACTATTAGCCACTTTAGAAAAACAACAAATACATTTTAAATTGAATTAAGCAGTAACCTCTCTAAATAACGTTTCTAAGGTTTTATTTTCTGATTTTAATTCTAAGATTTTCAAGTCGTTTTCTTGGGCAAAATCAAATATTTCAGGACGCA
Source organism: uncultured Polaribacter sp. (assembly GCA_963973485.1). Taxonomy (GTDB): domain Bacteria; phylum Bacteroidota; class Bacteroidia; order Flavobacteriales; family Flavobacteriaceae; genus Polaribacter. Next base: position 10,497 of record CAXBAC010000003.1, read on the forward strand.
TATCTTCGCTAGTTGAAAAAGATAAATGCCATACATTTTCTTCAATATTTTTAGCTATTCGTAAATTTGATAATTGTTGAAACAACTTTTTATCAACTGTATGTGTAAACGTAACTGCTATAGTTTGTAGGTTGTTGTTTTTTAGATTAGATAGTTTTTCATCAACCAAAATTTTACCTTTTTTTATGATAATTACGCTATCACAAACTGCTTCTACCTCTTGCATAATATGCGTAGAAAAAAGTACTGTTTTGTCTTTACCAAGCTCTTTTATCAATTCACGAATTTCTACCAACTGATTAGGATCTAAACCTGTAGTAGGTTCGTCTAAAATTAAAACGGATGGATTGTGCAAAATAGCAGCTGCCAAACCAACTCTTTGTTGATACCCTTTAGAAAGTTGATGTATTTTTTTATGTGCTTCTGCTGTTAAGCCCACTTTTAAAATGCAGTTTTCTACTTCACTTTTATCAACTTTAAAAATATTGGCTTGAAATTGCAAGTACTCTTTTACATACATATCCGTATATAAAGGATTGTGTTCTGGTAAATAACCTATATTTTTTTGACATTCAAGAGGTTTTTTTAAAATATCTAATTCGTTCAAAAAAACTTCTCCAGAATCAGGTTTTATGTAACCTGTTAAAATTTTCATCATTGTAGATTTTCCTGCTCCATTTGGACCCAAAAAACCAATAATTTCTCCTTTTTTAGCATCAAAAGAAACCAAGTCTAATGCTTTTTGTTGATTATAAATTTTAGAAACTGATGAAACTTTTATAGACATGTAATGAATTTAGTTTTTTACTTTTTTTTAGATAAGAGATTAATCACTAAAAACCTCTCTAAAATCACCTTTATTTGCAACGAATTTAATTCTTTTTTAGTTTGTAGAGATACTATTATTCAAACGAATTGTTCGAATATTTTTCATACGCTGCCAAGCATCTCTATGCCTTTGTTTGTACAACCAAAGTGTGCCTAAATCTAATAAAAAATAGAATAAACTTATTCCACTTGGCGGATTTGCACTTGGTAGAAACTCAAGTACATTCCAAGCAATTGGTGGCCAAAACCAACATTTGTATGTAGTACCTATGAGCTCTAAAACTACTACAGAAACATACATAGTTAAATAAAATAAACGCTCTTTTGGTTTATTTTTTAGTATGAGTAAAGTTGCAGCTGTCATTACAAAACCGAAAACATCATTTTTAAAAATGAGAAATAAGGTTGCATAAATAATTATGGAAATCGTTAAAAGTTTTTCTATTGATTTACCAATTGTTTTTATAGCTGCAGCTTTAGAAAAACAAAGTACTGCTATATACACAAATGCATGACCAAAAGGTATGTAATGTGGTATATTTTCTAAACGATAGGTATACATACCTAAAAGTATTGAGAATAAATATTCACCAAAAAAACCAATTAAAACTGCATTAATCATTTGTTCTTTTAGCCTTTTATTAACTTTAAAAAAAGTAATAAAAAATACTATAAGCATTAAACCATTTGCGTAAAGCTGTGCATTTTTAGTAATATTTACCATGTAAAAACTATCCAAAAAAAGGCCAAAAACAAAAAAAAGATATAACAACCCTAAAGTTCTATAGGTAGTATATAATGGAGATTTTGATGCTAATACACTCATGTTGCTAAAATAAAAAAATGGCTCACAAAGTGAGCCATTTTATACTTAAATATTTAAGATGTATTATAATTGATAACGTACTCTAAATGTTACCAATCTTGGTAAAATAAACGTTTCGTTTATAGAGTTTGAAATATTTCCATTGTTCACTCTTATGTTAGATTCTGTACCTAAGATGTTACTAGCTTCTAACTCATACTCCCATTTAGCATCTTTATCTTTTCTATAAGACATTGAGAAATCCCAAATTTTAAATGAATTCTGATGTTGACCATTCTGTCTTACTTCGTTATATGTGAAATCTGATCTTACTGTTAACGAGTTCCAGATATAAGCATCAAAATTAATAGAAGGTGCATGAGTTACAGTTTCAAAGCTAGAAGTTGCACCACTATTTAACTCAGTTCTATCTTGATCTGAAAATGAGGCACTATAGTTTAAACTAACATTTGGTGCTTTTCTAAAATTAGTTCTAATACTTGGTGTAAATGAGTAATTTTTGGTGTTAATTTGAGTTGTAGTTTGCCCAAATAACTGAAAAAACTCACTATCTGTATATCTACCTCCTAAACTTGTTCTAATTTTACCAAAGGTCTTTGTTATACGACCAAAAGCAGATATACTTTCTATATCAAAAGGTAAATTTAAATTCGTATTTGTTGAAACTATAGATCTTAAATTTGGATTATTTGCATCAGGTACAAAATCTGCAATAGTAGATATTTGCTCCATAGTTTTATTATAAGTAAGACCACCAAACACAAATGTATTGTTGAATAAATTAAAACTTCTATAATTTAAACTTGCAGTTTGTACTCTAGCATTCATTATATCATTATTCCCAAAGAAAAAAGAATTAAAACTATTTGCTACAATACCTTGTGCAACTTGGTTAACATCTGTAAAATTAACTTGCTCTCTATAATTTAACTCTAAACTTTCGCTTTGTTTGAATTGAGCTATTATATTCAATTCAGGTAAAAGTTTTGTAAAGCTATCGCTAAAATCTGGTGTTAAGCCTACTTGATTATTATTTAAACTATAAGAATGTAACGTAAATCCAGGTCTGAAAGTAAAGATTCCTGATTTTACTCTATAACGCATTCCAGCATATAAATCTGTAAAATTATATTCTACATCATTGGTAGTACTAGCATCAGGTACATTTGGTATATTTAATGTTGGATCAAGCGTATTTTGATTATCTAATAATTGAAAAAATCTTGAGTCAAAATTCTGTCTGCTTAAAATAGTTCCTCCTACAAAGTTAAAGTTACTCTTTTTGTTAATAATATAATAGTAATCTAACTTCGCATCTAATTGATTCGACTTTACACGTCTGTCTTGTTCTAATGTATAGAATTGTTGTGTTTTATCTAGTCCTAACACATCTGCTGCAGAATCAAATCCGTCTGCATTGTTATTTGGATCTTGGTCTACATTCTCTATAGATGATACGTAAAATGGATCTTCGTCTTGTATTTGATGTTGAACCTCTAATGCAAAAATACTAGTTGCACTTGCTGTGTAAAAATAACTAAAATTCTGATTTATAGTAAATGGAGTTGCATTTTCATTTTCTAGAATTGGTACGTTATTACCAATAACTTGAGAGGTACCATTATCAGTTCTAAACTCATTTGTAAAACGCCCATTCAAATCGTAATTTAATTGGTTATCTATATTTTTTTTATAAACTGTTTTAAAGTTAAATAATCCAGAGTTACTAGTTTGATCAGTAGTATTATCTGTAATATCATCAGGAATTGATGCATCATTATAGTCTATAATATTTCTATTACGTTGTCCATTAGAGTTACCCGACCAAATTAAATATCCACTTAAATCTAATTTAGGATTTGGAGAATAACTAAAATTTAACGCAGTTAATTTAGTCTCTATTCTATTTGCATTTCTTGCATTTGCAGTTAAAAAACCAATACCTGCACTAGCTAAATTTATATTTGTTCCATTTGATGGACTTTGACTTTGAAAGCCTCCTGTAAAAGATCTTAAATCTCTTCTACTTAAGACAGCTTCTCCTAAATTATTTAAATCTCCAATAACATTAATCGTATATTTTGGAGTGTAATAAAATAGTTTGGGTTGAAATAAATATAATTCATCGTTAGGTGAAAAACCAGCTCCAGCATAAACATCACCAAACCAGAAATTCTTTTTACCTTCTTTTAGTTTGATATTTATGGCAACTCTGTTTTGATTGTCTTGTACACCACTTAATTGGTTTACGTTAGAATAGTTTCTTAAAACCTGAATTTTATCAACTGCATTAGAAGGTATGTTTTCTGTAGCTAGTTTAGTATCTCCACTAAAAAACTCTTTACCATCAACCATAATTTTTTCTACGGCTTTACCTTCTACTTCTATTTGACCTGCATCATTAATTTCTACACCTGGTAATTTTTCTAAAACGTCTTTTAATTTTCTTTCAGAACCATTTTTAAAAGAATCTGCATTGTAAATAATGGTGTCTCCTTTTACAGTTACTGGCATTTTACTAACTATACTAATACCTTCTAACATATTATCTTCATACATTGTGTAATTCTTAGACATATTAGTTTCTTTGGTAGTAATAAATTCACTTATTTCTTTAAAACCTATGTAACTTATTTTAATATTATAAACAGTATTTTTTGCTAAGTCTAGTTTAAAAACACCTTTAGCATCTGTAAAACCATATGAAGCAATTCTTTTAGCAACTGTATCTAAAGCAATAACATTAGCCATTTCTAGAGGCTCACCTATAGAGTCTTTTACGACACCAGAGTAATTTATTTGGGCAGTAGAAACCCAAGACACCATAAAAATGGCAATCAGTAGTATTTTTTTCATGTGTAAATTTGTTTAATTAGATGGTTTCTTTAAATTGATTTTTGAAATTAAAATTTTCGTCCACCTCTTCTATTTTGAAAACGTTCTTTTAATTCTTCTGTTTTTTCTTGTATAATTTCATTGTACTCTTGCCTAGTTACTTCTTTACCTTTCGTAGGTTTATCTATTTTCACAGATTCTGATGGGTTGATAACAATTTCTGTACACAACATTGTAGTTCTTCCTGCATTTAATTCTAAAATTAAACCTGGTAACCCCCAATAAGATTCAGGGCCAGAACTCACAGGTATTTGTGGTGTATACCAAGCAGTAACATTTAACATTTTTACGTCTTCTGTTTTGGTAGAATCTTTAGCATTATTTCTTCCTCTTCCAAAAATACTACCAAAGTCTATGTTTTTATCTTCAATAGTCATTGTAGCTTTATAGGCTGTATATTGCCCTATTTTTCTGCTTTCTGTACCTAACTCCCATTTTGGTTGCTCCATAGGCTCAACAATTAAAAAGCGTTTGCTAAATTGCTCAACGTCTTCAATCATTTGGCGTTCTTTTAAATTCTTGTAAATAGAACCTTGTCCATTACTTTTACCCCATCTTGGACCAGAACTTCCAGGAGCGTCTAGTGTTACTTCTTCTTTAAAAGAAGATTCGTTTTTGTTAAAACTTAATTTGTAGGTTTTTTCTAAAAAATTTTTCATTCGAGCCATCATTTGTTTCTTTTGTTGCTCGCTCATTTGGTTACCAAACCTACTCATATCCATAGTAGTTTTAGACATGTAAGTTGCTACCCCTTCAAAATCTTTTTGCGCGAAAGTGCTTAGTGTTGCTAGTGCCAAAAAGAATGATAATACTAATTTCATTTTTAATTTTTTTTAAATTTTATTCAAAAGTATTTGTATAATATATCCTAAGACTTAAAAAAAACTTAAAAGTTTAAAACCATTGGGAAAAGTTTAACATATCTATCCTCCCATTTTTATATTGATTCCGTTTCCTAAATCTATTCCTTTTCTGCTTTTCATTTTCTCCATCATCTCATCAGATTTTTGCTTCTGAATTTTATTAAATTTTTTCTTTGAAACTACTTTCCCTTTTTCTGGCTCTTCTATAACAACTTCTTTTTCACGATTTAAAACAATTTCTGTACACACAATTGTTGTGGTTCCATCATTAATTTCTAAAATTAAACCTGGCAATCCTTGGTAATCTTTTGGGCCATTACTTACAGGTACTTGAGTGGTATACCAAGCTGTAGTTGTTACCATTTTTTTGGTTTTGGTTTCTTTAGATTCACCATTTATCATACTTACTGAAATATTTTCAACTTCTTTTGTAAATGTTGCTTTATAACAAGTATACATTCCAATATTCTTGGTTTGAGTTGATAGTTGCCAATCGTAATTTTCTAATTTATCTTTTACTAAAAATGGTTTTCCCATTATTGCAGTTTTGTTAGCAAACCTGTTTTCTTTAATATTTTTATAATAAATATCTGTACTTCCAGAACCCCCAAAAGACATCATTACAACTCCAGTTCTATTTGCTTTTGGATTTGGATTGTCTAATTTTACATCCTCTTTATAAGTAGATGCTACTTTGTCAAACTCTAAAATAAAAGTTTTTTGATTCATTTTTTGCATCCTCTTCCTTAGCTCTTCTTGCATTTTATCTGATATTCCTTTTTGATCTTTACCAAAACTAATGTTAGATTTTCTACTGGTTTTGTAAATAGCTTTTCCTGTAAAATTTTGTGCTGATAGTGTTACTACAAAAAGTACTGTTAGTAAAGTTAAAATAGCTTTCATAAGTATTAGTTTTGGTAATTAGTATAAATTTTTATTAGTCCTTTAATTCCGTTTTTTGATTTTTTTATCAAAGTATTGATGCTTTTTGTTTTTCCTTCTACAGAAAACTTTCCAGAAATCTTTACTTTTTCGTTTGCTGATTTATTTGTGTTGATGCCAAAAGTCAGTTTAATAATTTCGTCAGCTGCATTTGTTTCAAAAATACTTTTAATTTCTGTCCAATCAATTTTTTCTAATTCCTTTACATTATCAACATTAAAAGAAAGAGAAGTAACTTTAGCTTTAGTTACTGTGTTTACATCTTCTTTTATTTCAATATTTTTTTGTTGACTTACTAATGTTAGTGTAAAAAAGAAAAGTAAAAATCTTGCTACTTTTTTCATTATATATAGTTTTAAATTAGTGTTATACAAAGATGTATAAACAAAACGTATATTAAGGTTAACGAACGTTAACGAGTGTTAAGCAGCCATTTTTACAAAAAATACTACCTATATTTGATGTATGGAAAACAAAAAGTATACTTGGCTTTTCTACTTAATTGCTACCACAGTTGTTGCTACAATTGGGGTTCAGTTCTATTGGAACTTTAAAAACTACGAAGAAAATAAACAACGTGTTTCTAATGAAATTCAGTTAAGTTTAGATAATGCTGTAGAAATCTATTATGCCACTTTAGCTAAAAAAGATTTTTTAACCATATTAAAACCAGGAGAAGATAAAATTGATATTAAATTTTCTACTGAAGGTTCTTTTGATTCTGTAATTAAAAGTATAAGAAAAGAACAAAAAAAAGGAATTAAGCCAAAGTTTACCATTAATAATATTAAAATAACTTCGGATGAAAACCTTTCTCAACAGCAATTAGATTCTATGATGAATGACATGAAGGAGTTTGCTACTGAAGTTAATAACGATAAGCTTCCTAATAAAAAAAACAAAGCTGACACCTCTTTACTTTTTACACAATTTACAGACCAAAAAAATGGATTTTCTGTAGATAAAAATGGAAAAAAGACTAAGATTCAATATTTTAAAGGAAAAAAATCTGCTGATAGTTTAAAGTTGATAAAAAACTTAAAGCCAATGTTTATTTCTTTTTTCGACAATTCTTTAAACTATAAAAAATTAGATTCTTTAATTGAAACACAATTGCATCAAAAAGGTATTGATATTAAAACCAGTTTTCATCATATAAAAAACGATACACTTTTTCATCAAACAAAAGATTCAGTTTTAAATGCAAAAACTTTTATAGCAACTTCTAAATCAACTTATGTAAAAGAAGATCAACGTTTTGAGCTTTTATATAACAACCCCAATTTAGAAGCTTTACAAAGAAGCTTTGGAGGTATTGCTATCTCATTAATATTATCGCTCTTAATTATTTCTTGTTTATTTTATTTGCTAAAAATCATAAAACAGCAAAAAGCATTAGCCAATATAAAAAACGATTTAATCAGCAATATTACCCACGAATTTAAAACACCAATAGCTACAGTTGCTACAGCTTTAGAAGCTATCGAAAATTTTAATGTGATTGATGATAAAGAAAAAACTCAGAAATATGTAAACCTTTCTGCTGTTCAGTTAAAGAAACTTCATCAAATGGTAGAAAAATTATTAGAAACTGCCACTTTAGATAGTGAACAATTGTTGCTAAAAAAAGAAACTATTAATGTTGTTGAAATGACAGAAAAAATAGTAAACAAACACAGATTATTAGCTAATAGTAAAGAGCTTATATTTTCTGCAAACGTAACTCCTATTTATTGTACTATAGATGCTTTTCATATTGAAAATGTAATTTCTAATATTATAGACAATGCTATTAAATATGGAGGAAATACTGTAGAAGTGAATATAAACTCTATACTAAATGTAACCGAATTTACAATAGCAGATAATGGTAATGGTATAGAAAAACAACAGCAAGAAAAGATTTTCGACAAATTTTACAGAGTGCCAAAAGGCAATACACATGATGTTAAAGGCTTTGGAATTGGTCTTTATTATTGTAAAAAAATCATAGAAAAACATAATGGTTCAATTGATTTAAAATCAACAAAAAAACAAACCATTTTTAAAATTACAATGCCAAATGAATAATATAAAAGTAGTGTTAGCAGAAGATGAAGCTAGTTTAGGCATGATTGTAAAAGAAAGTTTAGAAACTAGAAACTTTACTGTTTTTCATGCAGAAAATGGTGAAGAAGCTTTAGAGCTTTATCACACAAAACAACCAGATATTTTAGTGTTAGATGTAATGATGCCAAAAAAAGACGGATTTACATTAGCCAAAGAAATTCGTGAAATAGACAACAAAACACCAATTATATTTTTAACAGCAAAATCACAAACTAGCGATGTTTTAGAAGGGTTTAATACTGGTGGAAACGATTATTTAAAAAAACCATTTTCTATGGAAGAGCTTATTATAAGAATTAAAGCTTTACTTAATAGAATAGAGTTAAAGACCAATGTAGAAAATATAACTATAGGTAATTATAAATTTAACCTAACCAAACAAACTTTGGAGTTTGCAACCGAAATTGTACAACTTACACATAGAGAAGCCCAACTGTTATATTATTTATTTGATAAAAAAAATGAAATTTTAGACAGAAGCTTTATTTTGAATAAATTATGGGGTAATGATGACTTTTTTAACGCAAGAAGTATGGATGTTTTTATTAGCAAACTGCGTAAAAAACTTAAAAAGGATAGCAATATTCAAATATTAAATATTAGAGGTTTTGGTTATAAATTAATTTGTTAAACTCTTAAACTCTATTATTTTTACTACCTTTAGCATCCTTTTTTAACTAATTAGACAATACAAAATATGCACGTTGCAATTGCAGGAAATATAGGAGCTGGTAAAACCACACTAACCAAACTTTTAGCCAAACATTACAAATGGAAACCTCACTTTGAGGCTGTAGATGAAAACCCTTACCTAGATGATTTTTATGCAGAAATGGAGCGTTGGTCTTTTAATTTACAAGTGTTTTTCTTAAACAGTAGATTCAGACAAATACTAGAATTGAGAGAAAGTGGTAAAAACATCATTCAAGATAGAACCATTTATGAAGATGCCCACATTTTTGCACCTAACTTACATGCAATGGGTTTAATGACCAATAGAGATTATAGCAATTATAGTTCTTTATTTGAGTTGATGGAAAACTTAGTTGCTCCACCAGATTTATTAATTTACTTAAGAGCAGATATTTCTACTTTAGTAGGTCAAATACATAAAAGAGGTAGAGATTATGAAAACTCAATTAGTATAGATTACTTAAGCAGGCTAAATGAACGTTATGAAGCTTGGATATCTACCTATACAAAAGGTAAATTATTAGTGATAGATGTAGATCATTTAGATTTTGTAAAAAACCAAGAAGATTTAGGTTATATTATAGATAGAATAGATTCACAAATTAATGGCTTATTTTAATAAGTAAGATACATAAAAGCAAAGAGACCGTTAAAAACGGTCTCTTTTTTTGTGAAATAAAT
>CAXBAC010000004.1:0-19137 GCA_963973485.1 uncultured Polaribacter sp.
TAGATTGTTCGTATAAAAACTCAGGGTAAGAATAAATTTTTAATCCTAATTCTTGAGCTTTTAATAATTCTGGGTTATCTTTTTTTGCATGCATACCCAAAATAATTACCTCTAAATCTTGATTGATTTTTTCTGGAAACCAACCGAATTCTTTAGGTAAAATACCATATTTTTCTAGTCTAGATTTAGAAGGATCATGAATTGTATCATCACTTCCTGAAACCCTGTATCCTTTTTGGTGTAAAGCAATTGCAAGGTTATGCATAGCACTTCCTCCAATAGCAATAAAATGTATATTCATGTCAAAAATTATAAGAAACAAAAATACAAAAGCTTTGTACAATAATGATTAACTTTACTACGAATCTCTATTAAAAGTTTTGAAATTATTTTACGTTTAAAGCAAAAAAAAATCTAAAAGCGTTAATATTTAAAACTATTTAAAATTAATTTTGTCTAAACATTAAAAATAAAAATCATGAGAAAAACATTTTTAACATTAGTAGGTATTTTAGGAGCTTTTGCAATACAAGCGCAAAGTATTTCTGATAATGCAATTGGTATTCGTTTTGGTGGTGGAAATGGTGTAGGAGGTGAAATTTCTTACCAAAAAGCATTAAGCTCAAGCAATAGATTGGAAATAGATTTAGGGTTAGCTAACGAGTTTTCTAATTTTAAAGCAACAGGTTTATACCAATGGGTTTGGAACTTAGAAAACAATTTTAATTGGTTTGCTGGTTTTGGTGGTGGAATAGTTTCTGCAAACGGAACAGGAATTTATGGAGCTGGAGTAATTGGAATTGAATATAATTTTGATGCACCAGTTTTATTGTCTATCGATTATAGGCCAGAAGTTGGAATTGCTGGCGGTTTAGATGGGCTTAATTCTGATGTTGCCTTATCTGTTAGATATCAGTTTTAATTAAAATTTACATATAAAAAAATCCTCTAAATTAATTTTTAGAGGATTTTTTTTGTGCTGGGTATTCTGCCAAAATTTTTTGAATTACACTTTCAAAGTGACCTTCTTTTTCTTCAGGAGATCGTTTTTCTTTTATTGTAGAAGTAATACTACCTTCCCAAATTAATTGATTTGTAGTTGCATTCACAAATTCAATTGTAAAAATTTCGTTTAGTTTTTTACCTCCAATTGGTATTCCTCCAGAAACTCCAAAACCTCCATTTCTACCTCCAGAACCAATACCAATTCCTATGGTATTATTGTTTGTTGCTTTAGCTATTTTTGCTTTAAAATTGATAAGCATTGATGGATTATCAACTTGTTGAAATTTTAAGGTTTTTAGTTTATTATTAAGAATCGTGGTAATTCTTTTTACATCTAATTCATTGAACCCCTCTCCTACATCATCATAAAAAGCGTAAGTGGTAAAATTAGAAAAATCTACTTCAGTATCATAATCTACAATTACTTTTGATGTAGAGCAGCTCATCAAAACTAAACAACACAAAAACTTTACATACTTCATTACTTATTTTCTTTTAAAACAACTCTTGTTGGTGTATCTCTACCATTTATAATACTTTCTGTTCCTTTAGCAACAGCTTGAATGGTTTGAGTAATTACTGTCATATTTAAAGTTTCTGCTTCATCAGATGCTTTGTGGTAGTCTTTATCAACATCTATTGGTGTTGTAGAAAAGGTATGAGAAGGTACTCCTAACCTAGCTAAAGAAGCATTATCTGATCTAAAAAATAAGTTGAAATTTTTATAAGGATCTGGAAATAATTGATACCCTGAACCTTCAAGATTTTTCTGAACAATTTTTCCAAAATCAGATCTTTCAAAACCTGTTAACCAAGCTGTATTTGGACCAAAACTTGGTGTTTTACCTATCATTTCTAAATTAATACCAGCTACAAATTTACTTGCATCAATGCCTTTTCCAAAATGTGTAGACCCTATTAAACCCATTTCTTCTCCTGTAAACGCAGCAAAAACAATAGTTCTTTCATTACCTACTTTTTTAAAGTATTCTGCTAAAGCTAAAACACCTGTAACTCCAGAAGCATCATCATTTGCGCCATTATAAATACTGTCTAATACTCCTTCTTTTTTTCGAATTCCTAAATGATCGTAATGTGCAGAAATTATAACATATTCATCTTTTTTACTTTTACCTTCTAACACCCCTATAATATTTGCAGCTGTAATTTTAGTAGTACTTCTTCTAGGTGTAAAATCAAATGTTTGTCTGTAAGAATCTAACCCTTCAAAAGTTGATAAACCAATTCTTTCAAACTCATTTTCTATATATTTTGCAGCTTTTTCAATACCAGGTGTTCCTGTTCTTCTACCCTCCATTTCATCTGAAGCCAAAGTATATAAATGTTTTCTAACAGTGGTAGAGTCTATTGTTGCTGTAGCTTTTTTTTGCTTTGTATTTTTAGTACTGTTGCAAGAAGTTATCAATAAAAAAGAGATGAAAAGAATTGCTAAATGTTTCATGTGTATATTTAAATTTAAGGTATAAATATAGCAAATTTAATTTCGTATTTTTGACCAAAATTTAGACGGAATGATTTTATCTGAAATACCAAATATAAAACACACAAACGCAAATAACTTCTTCTTACTTTGTGGTCCATGTGCTATTGAAGGCGAAGAAATGGCTTTACGTATTGCTGAAAAAGTAATTACTATTACTGATAAATTAGAAATACCTTATATTTTTAAAGGGAGCTTTAAAAAAGCCAACAGAAGTAGAATTGATAGTTTTACAGGTATAGGTGATGAAAAAGCGTTAAAAATTTTACGTAAAGTGTCAGAAACGTTTCATGTACCAACTGTTACAGATATTCATGAAGTTGCTGATGCTAAAAAAGCTGCTGAATATGTTGATGTTTTACAAATTCCTGCGTTTTTAGTACGTCAAACAGATTTGGTAGTTGCTGCTGCAGAAACTGGTAAAGTTGTAAACCTTAAAAAAGGGCAATTTATGAGTCCTGGCGCTATGAAACATGCTGTACAGAAAGTAAAAGATGCTGGTTCTAACAAAGCTTGGATTACAGATAGAGGAACTATGTTTGGCTACCAAGATATGATTGTTGACTATAGAGGAATACCAGAAATGCGTGAATTTGCTCCAACTATTTTAGATGTTACACATTCTTTGCAGCAGCCCAATCAAACTGCTGGAGTTACAGGAGGTAGACCAGATATGATTGAAACCATTGCAAGAGCTGGAGTTGTAAATAATGTTGATGGATTATTTATTGAAACTCATTTTGACCCAGCAAATGCAAAATCTGATGGAGCAAATATGCTACACTTAGATAATTTGGAAAAATTATTAAGTAATTTAGTAGCAATAAGAAAAACTGTACAAAACTTATAGGCACAATATTTGTTTTAAAAAGTTGTTTAAACTTGTATTATGAAACAACTTTTACTCTTTCTTTTATTACTTACTACAAATCTTTTCTCACAAGATTTCGAAACTGTTGATGAGAAAGTTTTAACGTATCCAAGATTTTCTAAAGTAGAAGATTTAGCTAAAAGAATAGATAACGAATTCTCATCAGATCTAGAAAAAGTTAGAGCTGCATTTTTTTGGTTAGCTAAAAATGTTAGATACAATTTAAAAGAATACTACAATCCTAGACAAAGAAGTTACAGCTTTAGCTATAGAAATGAGCAAGAAAAAGCACAAAAATACCAACTTCTTGTAGATCAATTGGTTCAACAAACTTTTAGAAATAAAATGGGAGTTTGTGAAGAATATGCACAATCGTTTAAAAAAATTTGTGATTTATTAAAAATTGAATCTGTTGTAATAAAAGGCTATGTTAGAAATAATGCTAGAGCAATTGGCAATATACCAAATTCAACCAACCATGCTTGGAATGCTGTAAAAGTAAAAGATAACTGGCTAATTCTAGATGCAACTTGGGCTGCTGGTTATGAATATAATGGAAAATGGATTCGTGATTACAATGAGTACTTTTTTAATATTCCTAAACTTAAAATCTTAAAAACACATTATCCAGAAGATTCACTTTGGATGTTGCGTTTTGGAAGAATTTCTTTAGAAGAATTCTACAATCAACCAATTTACAGTAATATTTTTTTAAATTTAGACACAGAACTTATTGCTCCTTTAACAGGAAAAATTCATATTAATAATAAAGAAAATTTTGATTTAAGTTTTACGAATTTAGATACAACCTATACTATTTTTTATGTCTTTAGAGGACAAAATGTAGCAAAGAAACCTATTGTTTTAGTAAACAAGGATATTACAAAACTTAATATTAAAAGCCCTAACAAAACTACTGATTTGATTCTTTATATCAACAACAAAGATGCTTTGCACTTTAAAGTAATTGTGGATTAAGTTATCTCCTTTTATAAAAACCTTCGTCTTTTAATTCATGAGCTTCTTGTAAAACTGACGCTAATATTTCTTCTTGAATTTCATCAATATGAAAGTATCGTAAAGACTTTACTACTTTTCTATTGTCTGACACTAAAAAATCATTGTATTTTGTTAGATGTGCAGAAACCCAAAAAACAACATCTACATAGCCTTTCTTTTTAGAAGGATTCAAATAACAAAATGGCTTATTGTTTAAATAATAAAAAGGTATTTTCCATTTAAACTGTAAATCAGCTTCAGGAAAATTACCCTCAATAAATACCTGTAAATATAAAAGCATGGATTTAAAAGGCTCTGGTTGATTTAAAATAAAAGACTCTGCTGGTTTCATTTTTGTATATTCGTTCAATTTATAAAATTATGGAAAACTCACACACCAATAAGCCAAATTTTTCTTTAAATAAAACTGCTAGTATTTTTATAGGCTCTTTTTTAATAATTGGAACCTTTATCATAAGCAGTGTTATAGAAGGAACACTTCTTAAAAGTAACACATCAGATGTTATTTTTTCTTCAGCAACCAAGTTTTATATTGCAACAACTACTTTTTTAGTTTTTCTATTTTTAGTTTTATCAATCTTCTTTATAGAAAAAAGAAAAGCAAAAAAAATGGAATATACTTTACTGAATTCATCAACAAAAAAAAGATTTTTAAAATATACAATTTGCCTTTTTTCACTTTTCTTAATCTTAATATTTTTATTACAGCAAGATTTTGTAAATATTTTAGCTCCTTTATTTTTAGCTTCTTACGCAATAATTCTATTTGTTTTTAAAAATAAAAAAGATAAAAAACTACTAGTAATTTCAGGTATTTGTATCTTATTGAGCATCATTTGCTTTCTTATACCAAGTTACTGGAATTCATCAATTTACATTGTAGGAATTGCACATATTACGAATGGTGTAGTTGAGTAATAAATTGTAGTATTTTAGCCTCCAATTTTAAAGCCACCTATTTTAAAACCAGGCTGTTTATAATCTTTTGGAATGTTTTCTGGTGGAACCGTTAATGCACCTCCATCTCTAACAGCACTATAATGTGGAGATAAAATTTCTATTCCAGCATTATGCAATTCATTTTTAATACTTTCATGTAAATAAGAATATATTAAAGCCCCTTTCTCTGGATTTTTGGTGTGGCAGTTAATTTCATAGTTGATGTAAAAATCATCTAAACTTTTTACCAAAACAAAAGGTTCTGGTTTTTGAAGAATTAGTTCTGTGTTTTTTGCACCTTTTACTAAAGCTTGTATTACATCTCCACTAGCTACATCATAACCAATAGTTACAGAAGTATGTAAAATAACACCAACATCTTCTGCTGCGTTTTTGCTAAAGTTAATGATATGATTTCCTAAAATTGATGAATTTGGTATGGTTACATCTAAATTTTTTATAGTTTTTAAACGCGTTACCAATAAACTTCTTTCAGTTACGTCTCCAATAGTATTTCCAATCTCAACACGATCACCTACTTTAAAAGGTCGCATATACGTAATTACAATGCCTGCAACAATGTTTGATATGGCTGCAGTTGAACCCAAAGAGAATAATACTCCTAAAAATATTGATACTCCTTTAAAACCCTCTGACTGAGAACCAGGTATATATGGCCAACAAATTATTACTGCAAAAGCAATAATTACTACTCTGATTAAATTAAAAGTAGGTTTTGCCCAATCTGCATGAAATCCGTCTAAACGAACTGCTTCTTTTTCTAACTCACCAGTTAAATATTTTAAGAATTTTAATAAGTATTTAGTTCCAAAAAATATTACGATTATAAAGAAAAATCCTGGTATAAAATCTAAAACTCCTTTTACCACCATATTTACAGGAGTCATTACATACTGTAAAACAGTATCTGCAATAGCTTGTGTTTCTGGTATAAAATGAAAAACAAATGGTAAGTACAACACCAAAAATAGAATGCTAATTGCAATTCTTAACGCTCTAATTGTAAATTTTAAAATATGCTTTTCTCTTCTTGGCGTAATAAACTTAAAGAAGTTTACTATTTCTGCTTTTTTAAAAAGTACATTTCTGTCTAATTTATCGAGCTTGGTTTGCAACCATTTAAAAAACTTCTTTAGTAAAAAGAAAAACAAGAAAATTCCTAGTATAGAAACTCCAAAATAAACATAGTTTAAAATCATTTACTTATAATTGAATTATATAGCAAATGTATATTAATTTCTCATTGAAAAATAACTATTTTTTTTAAGTGAAGTCTTTTTTTATTTTTCTAACAATATCCTCTAAACCATTAATCTTTAGCTCGTAAACTAATTGCATTTGTTCTCCTAGTTTTCCTTTTGGAAACCCTTTGTTATGATACCAAACAACATAATGTTCTGGTAATTCTATTAAAAAGGTGCCTTTAAACTTACCAAAAGGCATTCTCATTTTGGCAAGATCTATTAACAATTGGTGGTTTTGATTCAATTTATAAATAATTAATGTTTTCTAAAGTTTTTGTTACTAGACCAAATAAGAAAAGATATTGTTTTACTCTTTACCATCAACATAATCCTGTAAATAAGAGAAACGTTCCGTAAGTTTTCCGCTTTCTGTCATTTTTGCTCTAGCTAAAACTCCATTTTTATCATTGTTGAAAAAAGCTGGAATTACATTTTCTAAAAACATTTCTCCAAAACCTTCGCTTGCATCTTTAGGCAATTCACATGGCAAATTATCTACTGCCATAACCACAATTGCATTTTTAGCCTTGTAATTTACTTCAGATTCTGTTATTGGATCATAGCCATAAATGGGCTCTGCAATAGTTGATGCTCTTATAGTAGAAGCTACTGGGCCATCAACATCACAAGAAATATCTGCAACATATTTTATATTAAAATCAGGTTGTTTTGCATCTGCTCTTGTAAATAAATAAGGGGCTCCATCACCATAAAAATGACCTGCAATAAAAAAGTCGGTTACTTTTGCAAAACGCATAAAATTAGACTCGTATGCTTCAGGATTATTATAAAAATCTGAATTATTTATAAGCTTACCATCTTTTCTTTTATTGTAATCTAAAACATCTATTAAGCAATACACAGGCTCTGAAAAAGTATCATTTAAATACTCTTTAACAGAAACTTGTTTAATTTGCATAGCATCTAACATTTCTTTTGCACCATAAGCTACTTTACCATTACCTGTAAGAAGTATTTTTGTGTTTTTTAAATTAACTTTTTTAAGTTCATCTATAAGTTGTTTTTGACCATCTAACGTTTCTGCTTTTGGTAAAACAAATGTTTCTTTGTGTAAACCTATTGCCCTAAAACCATTATAAGCGCCAACAATACCTGCATATCTACCAAAACCAATTAATCTTGCTCCATTTTTTTTAGTGATGGTTTCATGATCATACAACTCAATATTTTTATCTAAAATGGCTTGTAATAACGCTCTATTGTATGGTTGCTTTTTTATAGTATGGCTAAAGAAAAAGTATTTTTTATTTGGAATCAAAGCATCAATTGGAACTTCTTTTACCCCTAAAAGAACATCACAATCGCTAAGATTTGAAGCAACATCTATACCTACTTGTTGATAAGATTCATCAGAAAAAACACGAATTGGTGAGTTTTCTACGACTAAATCTGCCTTTGGATATTTTGTTTTAAATTCTTCTAACTTATTAGGTGAAAAAACGACTCTTCTATCAGGTGGGTTTTTACGTTCTCTTATGATTCCAAACTTCATGATTCTTTAATTTTGCTCGAAGATATTTATTTTAAATAGATTATAAAAAAGGTTACTCGATTCTTTCTACTTCACTTTCAGATTTTAATACTGTACTTCCATCTTCTTGTTTTATAAATAAAGCTTTATTGTTTTCTTCTCCAACTCTAGTTACTTCACTACCTGCAATAGTTTTAGTTATTTTTTCTGTAAAAGTTTCTTCTACTTTGCCTTTTGCAGTTCCAATACCCCATTTCCATTGTACTTTAGTTCCTTCTTTAATCATTTTTTAAAATTTAGTTCTTCTCAAATTTAGTTGATTTAAATGCTTTATTATGCCAAAATTTCTTTAAAATTGAACATTGTAATCGCTATAACTTTTTGTATTTTTGCAAACTGCGTTAAGGATTGAAACGACATCCTTTTTAACTTTTTCGTTAAAAAGATATAGTGGAAAGCCTGACCAAGCTTTTTTGCTTGGGAACGCCCAATAAAATACTATTGTTTTGCTCTTAAAAGTTTTAGAATTTTGGAAAAGGTTCTGAAACAAGTTTAGAATAAAAATAAATTAAAATTTATTTTGGGGACGACTGGTTTTGACAGCAAGGACAGTGAATTTGTAAGCATATCAAGGATTGAAATTACACTTGTAAAACTATTTCAAACTTTTAAACGGCGAAGATAACTACGCTTTAGCTGCCTAATCTGAATTATAGTAAGATTAAGCCTCGGCTCACTAGGTGAGCAAGCTTTATGTCCACGAAAAGCCTTGGTTTATGGCGTTTCATTTTTGGGCATCGTAAAAATAAACATAGGAAATTTATTACTTCGTTAAGTTTCCGAAACTAAAGAAGTTAAGCTTAAAGTGGATTGTTCTTAATCAGCTTTAAGTCGAAAACCAAGAAAGAACTAAATATGTAGAAAGCATTTTGGCTGCTTGTTTGGACCCGAGTTCGATTCTCGGCGTCTCCACAAAAAAACCTCAATTACTCTTGTAGATTAATTGAGGTTTTTTATCTTTAATTATCTATGACCATCACTTTAATTTCAGATACACATAATAAACATCAATTTATAAAAAATGATGAAATTCCGCTTGCAGATGTTCTTATACATTGTGGAGATATTACTAATAAAGGAACTTTAGAAGAAGCTGAATCGTTTTTAAATTGGTTTTCTGATTTACCTAATAAAAACAAAATTTTTATTGCTGGTAATCATGATTTTTTATTTGAAAACAAAGTTGATTTTAATTTTAAAGAAATTATACCCGAGAACATTATTTACCTTGAAAATAATGGAATTACCATTGATGGTATAAACTTTTGGGGAAGTCCAGATCAACCTACTTTTTTTAAAATGGCCTTTAATAAAACCAAATTACAGCGTAAAGAAAGTTTTGCTAAAATACCTAAAAATACAGATGTTTTAATTACGCATTGTCCACCTCATAGAATTCTAGATGAAACTAAAGAAAGTGATTATGTTGGCTGTGAAGTTTTGTGGGAAACAGTAAAAAAAATAGAACCAAAACTACATGTATTTGGTCACATTCATGAAGCTTATGGAATTAAAGAAACAGAAAAAACCACCTTTGTAAACGCGAGTCTTTTAAACGAATATTACAAACGCACAAACGCACCTATTGTAATTACTTTGTAATCATTTTTTGTATTGATGAGGGTTTTCTCTCACTCCTTTTTTAAAAATTTTTCGAAGCAAATTTCGCAAAGAATTATCTGCCTTAAGCACAACATCTTTTACATTTTCTGATGATCTGCCTCTAAATGTTGTAACATGAAAATGATCTTCAAGCAACAAAGGTGTTTCTGAAAAATAATAATTAGAAACACAACATCTTACATTATCAATTGCAACCTTATTTACAGAATGCCAAGAGTTTTGATGAGTTGCCATAACAACTAATCTATTAAATTTACTTGTTATTGTTACAGGGGCTTTTTTGATTCCATTTGGCCAAAGCTCTAAATTCCCTCCGTTTTCTAACTCCCAATCTGGTGTAACATAAAATAGTAAGTTTAAAACACGCCAAAGCTCCCTATCTTTATCGTGCGAATTATCTAAATGTGGACTTAAATAATTGTCTTTTGCCATAAGTGACAAACCACCTGCGTATAACTTTTCATCTGGAAAAATTGTTTTTAAGTCACAAATTTCTGAAATACAATCAACAACATTTTTATCTTGAAAAGCATAAATTACCTCTTCTAAAAGAGGATGATACTTGTTCATTTGATAAGCTACATGCTTATATTCTCTAATATTTTTTCGTTGTTTGGTTTCTGATAGTTTTGGGAAGTTTTTATAAATATCTTTAACAAGTTTTTCTGGCAAGAGTTCATCAATGTAAAAAAATCCTATTTCATTTTTAGTATTAAAAAAATGAGATTTTAGTGCTTCTTTATTATCTGTTAACTTTTGTACAATTAAACTTGCTATTGCTTTTCTATCCAACATTTATAATTTTTCTAAAAATAAATTTCTTTACAGCAATACAGTAAAAAAAGGGTAAAAGTACTTTTGATGTTAATGCAGTTTTTAATGCTATTTCTTCTTGATAAACTGACCATTTGCCAGATTTCGAAATTCCATCTGAATTACATTTGGCAACAATAACATCAACAATTTTACATTTTTTATTGTTTTTGTAAAGCCATAAATTAAACCAATAATCTGATAAAATTTTATACTTTAAACTATAATTAACTGAATTAAAAAGCGATTTTTCATAAAAAGTTCCTTGATGATGTAAACCATTTCTAATCCACATTAAAGCAGACCAAGAAACATTTTTTATCATTTTAGATTTACTGTGTATAAACGGTTTTGTGGTGCCTTCATAAATAACTTTACCTGCAATAAGATCATTATTTTCAGTTAACTGATTATCAAAAACAGACTTTAAAACATCATTATTATAGAGCATATCACCAGAACCTAAAAAATACAACCAATCTCCTTTTGCCAAAGTTATACCTTTGTTCATTGCATCATAAATACCTTTATCTACTCTAGATTGGTAGTAAAAAGGCTTCTCTAAACTATTTAAATAATCTTGGGTTTCGATAGAGGAACCACCATCAATAACCCAAACTTCAATACTATTAAAATTTTGAGCTTTAATACTGTTGATAGTTTTTTTTAATCCTTCTAGATTGTTTAAAACAGGAATTATTATGGATATTTTAGGATTGATAGTATGTATTATTTAAAATAGTTGTCTAATTTATTTCTTTCTATTTCCCAACAAAGTATCTCTTTAGCCTTTTGTTGATTTATTTTTATTTGCTGCAATAACACTTTATCTGATAATAAATTTTGTATTGATCTTGCTATGGTTTCTGGTTGATAATCATCTACCAAAACACCTACTTTATATTCGTTTATTATTCGTTCTACTTCAAGAAGTTTTCCTGCAATTATTGGGATTTCTGCATGAATATAATCAAACAACTTGTTGGGTAAAGCATAAGTAAAACTTAAGCCCAATGGTTCCTCTAAAACCATTCCTAAAGTAGCTTTTTTTGTATAATTCAACAATTCTTCTCTTGGAATTCTTCCTAAAAAATGAACACGATGTTGCATGTTTTCATCAACTACAAATTGTTTTAACTCCTCCTCTACTTTACCAAAACCAATAATCACTAAATCTACATCATTTAGAAAATGTAAGGCTTTAATCATTGGTTTTAAACCTCTTCCAGGATTTAAAATTCCTTGATATAAAATAGTTTTATTTTCAGTTGGAAACTGCACTTCTTTAGTATTTAAAACATCATTTTTTAATGGAACATTTTTGATTAATCCCATATTATTTTGATATTTCTCATTGTAAAAATCAACTATAGATTGACTAACGGTATACGATTTTTGTATTCTTGGTAAAAAGAAATCTTCTAGCTTTCGCCAAAAAGATTGTACAAATTTTCGTCCTTGCAACTCAGGACCTTCAGAAAATAGCTCATGACTATCATACACTAATTCATTTTTTTTTAATGTACTTGCAAAAAAACAAGCAGGTAATGTATCTAAATCGTTTGCTAAAATGTAATCTGATTTTTTAAATAATAAGAATAAAAACAAACGCATATTATACTCTGCATAAAAAAGAAAATTTGAATTAAAGAAATGCTTTTTTCTAACGATTTTATAGTTCCTATTTACAGCAATTGTATTTGGTAAAACTCTACCATAAACTAAAACTTGAAAATTTTGCTGCTGTAAATAATCGCAAATTTTATGCACTCTATAATCTGTAGAAACATCATTGGTTACAGCTACTAAAATGCTCTTTTTTTTCAAATTTCAAAATTTACATTACACAGTAGCTTGTTGGGCAACTTCAAAAAGTTCTCCTGCCTCTACTTTTAAAGTTTTATGTTTAAACTTTACAATTAATTGATAATCGTGTGTTGCCATTAAAATAGTTTTACCACTTTTATGAATTTTATTTAATAGCTCCATAACTTCTAATGAAGTTTTAGGGTCTAAATTTCCTGTTGGTTCGTCTGCTAAAATTAATTCTGGGTCATTTAAAAGTGCTCTAGCAATAGCAACTCTTTGTTGTTCTCCTCCAGAAAGTTCGAAAGTGTTTTTATAATATTGAGATTGCATACCAACCTTATCTAAAACCTCGTTTATTTTTGCTTTTATTTCATCTTTATTTTTCCAGCCAGTAGCTTTTAAAACAAATTCTAAATTTTGAAAAACAGTTCTATCACTCAACAATTTAAAATCCTGAAAAACAATCCCAATTTTTCTCCTCAAAAAAGGAATTTCTTTTTCTTTAAGCTTTTTTAAATCGAAATCTACAATAGTTCCTGTACCTCTTTGTAATCTTAAATCACCATAAAGAGTTTTCATTAAACTACTTTTACCACTTCCAGTTTTACCTATTAAGTAATAAAAATCGCCTTTATTAATAGTTAAATTTACTTTAGACAAGACTAAATTATCTCTTTGATAAATATCTGCATTCTCTAAATTTAAAACGGTTTTTCCCATAAAGTAGTAGTTTACACAAAACTATAAGTTTCTATTGATTTTATAACTAATTTTCGCAATTATTCTTACTTTCGATATCAAAATAATTTGTGTTTTTTTTAAGGTAACATCCAACAAATTTAAAAAACACGCGTTAATCAATGTATAACTAAATTATTGGTATGAGATTTCGTTTTGCTGCAAAACTGTTTTTACGTTTTACTTTTTTATATATGTCTTTTGGTATGGTTGCTCAGCAATCTGATATAAATATCAATGAATTTTCGAATTACAACAAAGCCTTAGCTTTATATAATAGCAAAGCTTATGCAGCTGCTCAAAAATCATTTAAGAAGCTACAAGAAACTGTAAAAATTACATCAACATTAAAAGCAGATGCAACTTATTATGAAGCAATGTGTGCTGTAAAATTGAATCAAACAGAGGCTGACAAAAAGATTTTAGACTTTGTTGCACAATACCCAGCTAGTAATAAAAAAAACAAAGCTTTTTTTAATGTAGGAAACTACTATTTTGCAAATAAAAAAGCAGCTCATGCCTTAAAATGGTATCAAAAAGTAGATTTAGAGTTACTTTCTGAAGAAAACAAAAAAGAGCTTAATTTTAAAATGGGTTATGCATTACTTGTCTCTAAAGAGTTAGCATTAGCAAAAAACAGGTTTTTACCATTAATTAATGATGCGAAATATGGAAATGATGCAAGATATTACTATGGTTTTATTGCCTATAAATTAGAAGATTATGGCTTAGCAGAATCTACATTAAGGCAAATAGCAGATAATGAATCTTACAAGGCAGAAATTTCATATTATTTATTAGATATTAGCTTTAAATCTGGCAAATTTGAACGCTCTATTGAAGTTGGAACAGAACTTTTAAAAGAAGCTAGAAAGAAAGAAGCATCAGAAATATCAAAAATTATTGGTGAAAGCTATTTTAATTTAAACAACTATAAAGAGGCTATACCTTACTTAAAAGATTATAGAGGTAAAAATGGCAAATGGAACAACACAGATTATTATCAATTAGGTTATGCTTTTTACAAACAAAATGATTTTGAAACAGCTATTAGTTATTTTAATAAAATTATAGATCAAAAAAATGCAGTTGCCCAAAACGCATACTATCACTTAGCTGAATGCTATTTGAATAGCGATAAAAAAAATGAAGCATTAAATGCTTTTAAAGCTGCAAGTGAAATGTCTTTTAACGAAAAAATTAAAGCAGATGCAGCATTAAATTATGCCAAATTAAGTTATGAAGCTGGTAATCCTTTTGAAAATGTTTCTGATGTTTTACAAAACTATCTAAAAAATTATCCTAACACATCTTCTTACAAAGAAATTAATGAATTGGTAGTTTCTTCATTTATTCATCAACAAGATTATCAAGGTGCATTAGAGTATTTAAATAAGCGAAGAACATCAGAAAACTTAAAATTAAGTCAAGAAGTATCTTTATACAGAGGTATTCAATTATTTAATGACAAAGAATTAAGTGAGTCACTTCCTTATTTTAATAATGCTACACAATCACAAAACTTAGTAATAAAGCACAAAGCTAATTATTGGCAAGCTGAAACGTTATTCCTTTTAGAGAATTATGAGGAATCACTTTCAAAATTTATCACACTAAAAAATCGTTTGAATTACAAGAGTAAAGCAGATTTTCCTCTTTTAGATTACAATATTGCATACTGTTATTTTAAATTAAAAAATTATGAGAAGTCAGCTACAATATTTAATTCATTTTCTAAACAATCAAATAACGAAAGTAATATTTTAGACGACACTTTTTTACGATTAGGAGATAGTTATTTTGCCATTAGAGACTACAAAGCAGCAATAAATGCTTATGAAACAGTTGTTGCTAAAAATGGTTTGAATGCAGATTATGCAACCTATCAAATTGGTATGAGTCATGGTTTTAGAAATGATGATATTGCAAAGGTTACTGCATTAACAAACGTTATAAATAATTACCAGATTTCTACATTAAAAGACGATGCTTTATATCAATTAGCAATAACATACACACAATTAAAAGATAACGAAAAAGCGCATATAGCTTACAAAAGACTGCAAGAAAAACACCCAAAGAGTGTCTTTTTACCAAGAGCTTTAGTTCGTGAAGGATTATTGTATTATAATGAAAATAAGAATGATAAAGCCCTAGAATTATTCAAATTAACCACTAGTAAATTCCCAAATTCTTCAGAT
This sequence comes from uncultured Polaribacter sp., assembly GCA_963973485.1. Lineage (GTDB taxonomy): Bacteria > Bacteroidota > Bacteroidia > Flavobacteriales > Flavobacteriaceae > Polaribacter. Next base: position 15,338 of record CAXBAC010000004.1, read on the forward strand.
GCTTTAGAAGCTGTAAGAAATGCCAAAAATATTTATGTAGATGAAGATAACTTAGGTGAATATGTAACTTGGACAAAAACGTTAAACTTTATTGAAGTATCAGATTCAGAACTTGAAAACTCATCATTTACAATTGCAGAGCGTAAATATTTTGAAGGTAAAATTGATGGTAGTATACTTAGTTTAAAAAAATATTTAAGCAGTTTTCCTAATAGTAAAAACAGTCTAAAAGCGAATTACTATCTAGCAGACTTGCTTTTTAAAGAAGAATTGTTTGACCAAGCTATAGATAAATATACTACTGTTTTGGCTGCTGGTCAAAGTGATTTTAGTGAAGATGCGCTTGCAAAACTATCACAAATTTATTTAGAAAAAGATGACTTTAACAAGGCAAAACCACTTTTAGAAAGGTTAGAACAAGAAGCGTATACTCCAGAAAATACATTATTTGCTCAAAGTAATTTAATGAAAGGATATTCAAAATTAAATAACAATACAGCTGCTTTAAATTATGCAAACAAAGTATTAGCTAAAGATAAATTAGACACAGATATTGCTTTAGATGCCAAAATAATTATTGCTAGAACTTCTTTTAAAACAGAAGATTTTGAAACTGCAAAAGAATTCTACAACAGTGTAGAAGAAAAAGCAACTGGAGTTTTAAAAGCAGAAACATTATACTATAAAGCCTACTTTGCTAACAAAGAAAAAAATTTTAATGAATCTAATAAAGTAGTACAAGATCTTATTGCAAACTATGCAAACTATAAATATTGGGGTGTAAAAAGCTACGTTATTATGGCTAAAAACTATTATAGTTTAAACGATGCTTATCAAGCTACTTTTATACTTGAAAATGTGATTAAAAACTTTTCTCAATTTGATGATATAGTTAAAGAAGCAGAACTTACTCTAAAAAATATAAAAGAAAAGGAAGCTAAAACAAATAACTCTATAACTCCACAAAATAAAAAATAATGAAAAAAGCACTTTTATCATTGTTCTTTTTAGGAATTACATTTTGTACATCTAGTCAAGAAAAAAAGCCTACTAAAAAAGCAAACATAAAAATAGATACTGTAAAAACAGAAGTTGTAGAAGTAATAACAAAGTACAACCCAAAAATTGCAGACGCCTCTAAAATTAAAACAAAACCTACAGTTGAACTTTTGTCAAGCAGCCAGAAGAAAAAATTAAATTACAGTATTTTTTCAGCTCCAGTTGCCTCTACATTTATACCAAAAAGCGGAGTTGTAAAAGGTGTAAATGTTGGTAATAAAGAAAATATTTATAATAACTTTATAGCTGCTGGTTATGGTAATTATAATTCACCTTACATAGAAGCATACTTGCACAGTTATACTCGATTTCAAAGTGAATTTGGAGTTTCTACAAAATACGAAGCTTCATTAGATAATATAGAAAATACAGCTTTAGATAGCGATTTTTCTAATTTCGATTTAAACGTTTTTTTCAAAAAAGAAGAACGTTATTTCGATTGGAAAATAACACTTAACTCAGAGCGCAACCAATACAATTGGTATGGAATTCAAGAAGAAGTTTTTAACCAAAACACTATAGATAATATCAATTCACAACAAACATATAATTATTTCAATTTAAAAGCAGATATCGATTTTTTAGATGCATACGTTTCTAAAACTCAACTTTCTGTTGCATACTATAATGATGCTTTTAACAGCAATGAATACCTAATTGATTTAAATACAAATTTTGATTTTCCTCTAAATTCTATCAGTAGCAACCTTAATAATTTACTAGTTAAAACTAACCTAATCTATTTAGGAGGTGATTTTGAAAGTGGTTTTCAAGATATAAATACAATCAATTATTCTATTTTTACAACTAAAATAAACTCAGAATACAACACTACATTTGGTGGCTTTTCATTAAAATTAGGAACTTCATTTTTTGCTGCTTTTGATACAGAAAACAATGTGAATCATTTTTTACTATATCCAGATATTAAGCTTCAAAAATCAATATTAAAAGACAAACTTAATATTTACACAGGTGTTTTTGGTGATTTAAAAACAAATAGCTACAAAAGTTTATCAGAAGAAAACCCATTTATATCACCCACACAATTTATTACCCAAACTGCAGAAAAATACAATATCTTTTTAGGTACAAATGGTGTTTTAAACAATAATTTTAGTTTTAATTTTTCTGCAAGCATCAAAGAAGAACAAGACAAACCATTTTTTATAAAAAATTATTCCAAATCTAATGGAACAAATACAAGTAATGGAGTAAGCACGCTTAAAGGTTTTGAATATGGCAACTCCTTTTCTGTGGTTTACGATGATGTAAAAACCACCTCTTTTTTAGCAGAACTTGAATACGAGTTTACAAAAACAATATCTTTTTTAACTAATTTTCAGTTTGATAATTTTAGCTTAACCTCACAAAGCGAAGCTTGGAATTTACCAACTTTACAAGGATCAGTAATTAGTAAATACAAAAGCAAAACTTGGTACGCAAATGCAGCAGTATTTTATGTTGGTGACAGAAAAGAGGTTTCTTACTCTGGCACTTCCTTTAACAGCAATGGTACTTTAACAATAGATTCTTTTGTAGATATAAATATTGATGGTGGCTATCATTTTTCTGATAAATTTTCTGTATTCTTAAAGTTAAATAATATTCTAAATAACAATTATCAACGTTTTGCAGATCTTCCTGTTCAAGGTTTTCAAGTTTTAGGAGGGCTTACTTATAAATTCGATTTTTAACAATCTGATTATAAACGAATAAAAATAATAAGTTATCTAAAAAGCATGGAGTATAAAATAACTTTTTAATTATCTTTGCTTTCTAATGTTTTATTACTCTTTGGTCGCTTTTCAAGCGTTCTGTATTTTTCATATTTACAAAAGCAGAAATGATTACTACTGGTACTTCATTGTATTCTTTGTGCCTGTAATTGGTGCTTTAGTATATTTTTTCTTAGAGGTCGTAAGTAAGAGAAATATTGCTGTTACTAAAGAAAAAATTTCAACCTCTCTTAATCCTACAAAAAAAATAAACGATTTAAAAGAAAAACTTTATAACTCAGATACATTTCAAAATAAAACTAATTTAGCTGATGCTTATAGAGAAGATAAAAATTATAAAGATGCCATTCATTACTACACAAGTGCATTAGATTCTAAGTTTAATGATGATAAAAGCACTATAAATAAATTGGCAAAGTGTTATTTTGAAGTAAAAGACTACAAAAATGTAGTTGCATATGCAAGCCAATTAAATTTAGATACTGGATTTAAAGATACCATTTGTATTTACGCCATTTCTTTAGAAAAATGCGGCTTTAATGATAAAGCAAAAATCGAGTTCAAAAAAACAGATATTAGATATTCAAATTATCCAGAAAGATTAGAGCTTTCTAGATTTTTGGTAAGGCAAAATGATAAATTAGAAGCCAAAGAAACACTGTCTGGAATTATTTTTGAAATTGAAAATATGATTGAAACCAATCAAAGAAAGTACAAGTATATCTACAAGGAATCTAAAAAACTTTTAGAAGGTATTTAAATTGATTTTTAGCATTTTATAATTCGTAATAAATTTCATTTTCGTAGTTTTATCAAATCAATAAAACAAACTAAAAAATGAAAAAAATACTCTTTCTTTTCTGTATCACCTTTTTTATGATTTCTTGTAATCAAAAACAAGAATCTACAACTAGTAATAACAAACTATCTCAAGAAGAAAAAATAGATTCTACTCAAATAAAAACTTTATTCAACACTGCGCTTACAGATGGTAAATCTTAC
>CAXBAC010000005.1:0-17875 GCA_963973485.1 uncultured Polaribacter sp.
ATCTTTTTAAGAAACGATGTTTTGTTTTTGTTTTTTGTTTTTCAGCCACTTAAACTTTTTTACAGGTCAAAGATATTATTACTCTGCTGTTAAATTATCTTTTTTAAGAGATTTATTAACTCTTTTGCACTGTTATAATTTTCTTAAAAAAGATTTAATACATTTGTTTAGATAACTATAACAACTAGCTTAAGAATGAAACAGATTATTATTTTTTTATTAATAATTATAGCTGCACTAATTGGCTATGGAAAATATAGTGATTATAAAAGGTATAATTCTCCAGAAACTGCTTTCCAAACCACTAAAAATATTGATGTAAACTATCATGATAAAAAAGTTGTTTTTGATTATTATAATGCTGTAGAAGACTTAAACAGCTATGTAATGTTACAATGGACTACAAACGGAATTGATGTTAGAACACCAGAAGATGATGCTGTTGAAACCAAAGCTGCTGTAAAAACATACGCAGATAAAAAAGCTAAAATTGCGTATTATGAAGCTCTTTTAGAGCAATCAAAAAAACTAAAAGAAAAAGGACTCTCTAATGCTGAAATTCAATTTTTAGAAGTAAATGGAATGAATTATGAAACTCAAAAAAAAAATCAACGAATAGAAAAAATTAAAAGTCTTTTTAATACTAGCGTAAAATTATATAATGGCGAAAAAAATGCTATTGTTTATGAAGTTCAAAAAGAGTTGGTAAAAAAAGGATATGATATTCAAATAGATGGTGTTTATAGAATTGAAACTTTAAACGCGATTAAAAGTTTTGAAGAAAAAAATAATCTTTTAGCAGATGGTTATCTAGACAGCCTAACTATAGAATTATTATTTCAATAGCCTATTTTATTATTGATTAATTAAATCTAGTGTCTTTTTTCGTTGTATTTTTCCTGTAGGAGTTTCAACAAACTTACTTACAAAAAATAGTGCTTTAGGTTGCTCAAACTTTGTTAATAATTTGGTATTAAAAACTTTATCAATTAACGTGGTCTCCTCTTTACCTTCTACAATTAAAACCAACTTCTCACCTAAAACATCATCTTTAATCCCCACAACAAAAAAACGCTTTTCAATAACTTTAGAAAGTTTTTCTTCAATTTTTTCTGGATGAATTTTAACTCCCCCAGAATTAATTACATTATCAAAACGACCTAACCACTCAAATTTATTATCAGAAATTAACTGTACCACATCATTTGTAAAAATGATATCATTACTAACATTTGGTGCATCTATTACCAAACAGTTTCTATTATCTTTGTAAATGTATACATTTGGTAATGTTTGATAAAAACTTTTTTTACCTGAATTAGTTTTTTGCCACTTTTCTAATTTGTTTAGTTGTTTTACAGCAACATGAGTTATAGTTTCTGTCATTCCATAAGTTGCAAAAACTGATGTTTTTATACTTTGCAATTTGTTTTGTAAGGTAGTTGAAACAGCTCCTCCTCCAACAATTAATGCATCAATTTGATCAATTTTATCTAAAGAATTTTCTAACTGTAATGGTACCATTGCAGAAAAATCATAAGATTTTGACACGTTTTCTAAAGGTTTAGAACTGGGTGTAATATAATCTAATTGCCAACCTAAAGTTAGAGCTCTTACCAACATCATTTTTCCTGCAATATATTCAATAGGTAAACATAATAAAGCTTTTGTTTTTGCAGGTAATGAAAAATAAGCACCTGTAGCTTTGGCTGAATTTTGCATCAAATTTTTTTCTAATAAAATTGATTTTGGTTTACCTGTAGAACCAGAAGTATGTACAGCAATAGTTTCTTTATTATTGAGCCAAATTTTTAAGAATTGAAAAATAGCATCATCAAGGTTTTGAGTAAAATCTAATAACACTTCTTCTGATGAAAAAGAGCTGCCATTTAACTTAAAATCTTTATGAAATTTAGGCTTTTCCAATATCTTTTAAAGATTCATTATTATTTGCATCTATAACAGGTTCTACAATGTTACCTGTTAATTTTTCTTTCCAATTAGTCCAATTGTATTTTTTAGAAAAAATGAATAATAAAATTGGAAAAATTACAAAAATAGGCACATAAACATCTGCACCTAAAGCAGGTTCTGAAGTATCAATTAGAATAGAGTCTGTTTGAAAAACAGTCCAATCTGCAGTAACTAAAAGTGCAGTTATTAAATTATTTGCAGCATGAAAACCCAATGCTAATTCTAAACCTTCATCCATTAAAGTTAATATTCCAAGAAAAAAACCAGTTCCTATATAATAGATTAGAATTTCGTAACCCAGTTTTGAAACTTCTGGATTTGCTATATGCAACATTCCAAAAATTACAGATGTTGTAATTAAGGGAAACCACCTGTTTTTTGTTGCAATACCTAATCCTTGCATTAAATATCCTCTAAATAAATATTCTTCAAAACTGGTTTGTAAAGGAATTAATAAAATGGCGATAACAGCTAAAACTAGGAATTTATTTAAATCAAAATTCCATTGATAACTCTCTGGACTTGCATAATAATCAATCACTAAAAAAGCAGTTGTTACTAATCCCCATAAAATAAATGCAAAAAAAACTCTTTTCCAATCTATATTTTTTCTAGAGGTTGTTAAAGAAGTAATGGTTTGATTGTGAACAAATTTAGTCCATAACAAAAGTGCTACCAAACCTACTGCAAAAGGCACCAAGCTTTCTATTAAAAAACGACTTGCTCCTTTTGTAGCTATTTCGTTTTTAATAATTTTATCTACATCTAAATCTAAAACAACCATGGCTAAAAAATTTAAAGCCATTAAACCAAAAAATAATGTCGGAATTACTAAGTATTTCCACTTTCCTAATTTTCCTGTGTATGCTTGTTGTATGTAGTTCATGCTTAAATATTAAAATTCCAGCCTAAAGCTGTATTGTATTGTAATGTACCATTTTTAACTTCTAAAGGGCTTGTTACATTATTGGTAAACAAGCTTCCTGTTCCTAAACCTTGTGGTAAATCATTTTGTAAAGTATACGTAAATTGCGCAATTGCATTTAAACCTACATTACTTTCTAAAGCAGAAGTTATCCACCAATTACAATTGTTACTTTCAGCTAAATTAATCCATTCTTTACTTCCTGCAAAACCACCAACTAAACTTGGTTTTAAAATAATATAATGTGGTTGTATAGTTGTAATTATCTTCTCTTTTTCTTCGGATGTAAAAACACCAATTAATTCCTCATCTAAAGCAATTGCTAAAGGAGAAGTCTCACATAATTTTGCCATTTCTTGAAATTGCCCTTTTTGAATTGGTTGCTCAATAGAATGAATTTCTAATTCTGACAATCTTTTTAGTTTTTCTAAAGCATTTTCTGGCTTAAAAGCTCCATTTGCATCAACTCTTAATTCGATTTCTTGAACAGAGAAATCATTTCTTATAGATTGTAATAAAGCAATTTCTGTATCAAAATCTATAGCACCAATTTTCATTTTTATACAAGTAAAACCTGATGCTAATTTTTCTTTAATTTGATTTTTCATAAACTGCTTATCTCCCATCCAAACTAAACCGTTTATTGAAATTGGAGCAGATTCTTTGGTAAATTTAGAAGGAAAAAGTTCAAATTTATCTTTACTGTTTAAAGATAGAAAAGCTTGTTCTAAACCAAATTGAATAGATGGAAAAGTAATTAATTCTGTTAATAATGTATGTAAACCTAAGTGTATATTGTTACAAACCCATTGTAGCTTTTGTTCGTAATTTGGAACATCATCACAACTTAATCCTCTAAATAAACCTGTTTCTCCAATACCTGTTTTTCCATCTTTTTCAAGAATGATAAACCATGTTTCTTTAGTTCTTAAAATTCCACGAGAAGTACCACTTGGATTTTTAAAATTGAGAATATATTTTTTATATGATGCTGTAATCAAACCTAAATTATTGTTGTTCTACAAATGACTTAAAATTGTTTAAATACGATTGATCTTGCTCTTGAAATGTGCCTTTAAAATAAGGAAACATACAAGCCATAATGTAAGAATCGCTTCTACAACTTGCATTTAAAGTAATGGTTGTTACTCCGTTTTTTTCATCAAAAGTAAAATCATCTGTTTTTAGCATATTTTCTGCATCAAGAAAAATAGTTACTTTTTCTTTGGGTACAAAAGCAAGCACTTTTTCTGTCATAGTAATTTCTTGACCATTATTATCTACAACCATTTTATAAGTACTACCAGTTTTGTTTAAATTTTCATTAATAACTGTAACAGACTGTATTTCTTGAATCCAACTCTTAATATTTTCTCGGTTATTAAATGTATCAAAAACAGTATCTAAAGGCTCATTTATGGTAACACTTGCTGTGTATGTTGTTTCTTTAACAAGTAATCCTGTTGCAAAAAACATTAACACCAAAGCTGTAATAATACCTAATATTATTTTTATTGTTTTCATAATTGTATTAGTAAAATGTGTTTGTGATTCCAAAAAGTAATGCAAAGAAAAATGTACTTAATGCTACTTTTTTTAATTCGCCATCTAAATGCGCTGCAATTGTATTTTTAGAAACTGTGATTGTATTTTTAACCAAAGGTACAAATGCAATTAAAAATACAAATTGATAGATTGATTTATAATTTAAAACTGTATATAAACTAGCTGATAATAAAGCTCCAATAATTAAAATGTAATGATATTTCTTTGCTTTATTTAAGCCTAATTTTACAACCAGTGTATTTTTATTATTCTTTTTATCTTCTTCTCTGTCTCTTAAATTATTTAAATTTAAAACTGCTGTACTTAATAATCCTACAGAAATTGCAGGTAAAAATAATTGTAAATCAATAGTTTTTGTATATAAGAAATAGCTTCCTAAAACACTTAGCAGTCCAAAAAATAGAAATACAAATACATCTCCAAAACCAGAATAGCCATAGGCAGAATTACCAACTGTATATTTTATAGCTGCAGTTATTGAGGCAATACCTAAACCAAAAAACAATATTGAATAGCCAAAATTATCTTTCCCAAAAGCAACATAAATTAAGAGTAATGCAATAATTAATGTGATTATTGTTGTGATAATCATTGCTAATTTCATTTGTTTTGGAGTAATTGCTCCACTTGAAACCATCCTTGCTTCTCCTGTTCTGTTTTTATCAGAACCTTTTATTCCATCACCATAATCATTTGCGAAATTAGATAAGACTTGAAAACCAATTGTAGTTAATATGGCTAACCAAAATATAGATGATGACCAAACTGTAATTTTATCGTTACTATTTATATTTAAATAATTTATCGCTAAAAAAGAACCCACAATAATACCAGAAACAGATAATGGTAAAGTTCTTAAACGTGCTGCTTTTACAAAACTCTTTACATCCATGGAGCTTGACTTGTTTCTACTTTATACAAAGTATGATTATACATTTTTAGAGCTTCTTTATCGTTTAAACACGGAATAATAATTTTTCCTGATGCAGTTTGTAAAATAATATCTGCAACATTATTTTTTTTCTGAAAAAAAGTTTGCTTCATTTTTATGTTTTGTACCTTAAAGAACTCTAAATAAGTTACATGAGTTTCCAACAAACCCTTACCAACTATAAGCATTGCATCAGAAAACTTATAAAAACGTTTTTTTATTTTTTTTAAAACTAAAAGTAACGTGATTGGGAGTACAAATATAGCAGAATATAAAATTTCTGCGTGATTAAATATTGTATAAAGTACTGCATAAACACTTATCACAAATAAAAAAGAGAATAGAAATAGCCTTCTTTTGTAATAACGATCAGGAAAATTTTTAGCATTGTTTTCTGCTTCTGCAAAGTTGAATAAAGTATCTTTTATAACTTCAACTTGATCTTTTTTACAACCAACTATTCTTATAAGTTTATCTTTCTTTTTAGTATTTACAGTTCCACTTACTGCTTGTTTAAAGGTGATAAAAGAGATACCAATCAATCTTTTTAAAGGATTTGTTGATATAGTTATATTCTGAATCTTTTGCTTCTTTAAAACAATAGATTTTTTAGTAAATAATCCTTGATTGATTTCAAATGCGTCTTCTTTTAAATGTGCAATTAAGTTAAAATGGATTAGAAAAACTTTTACAAAAGAGCTTAATAACGCAATAACAACCAAAATTATTAAAGAAACTGTTACTAAAAGGATGCTTGCACTTATAGCATTTGTATTTTCTTCTATAAAACCATCAACAATTTCAGTTTGCCCTAAACTATCTGTAACTTGTTGTATTTGCTGAAAAAAACCAATTAAAATAGCAAAGAATAAGAATAAATTTTGAAGATGATTTTCTGTTAAACTTACTTTAAATAGTTCAATAAAACTGATTTTTTCTAAAGGTTTCTCTTTTATAATTTCATCAACATCTACTTTTTGATTACTATTTTGTGATATTAGCTCTTTTAAAGCTTTGGCTTTATCTAATGATAATGCTTTAATAGCAATTTCTGTATCTTTTGAACCTGCTGTTTCTATACTTACTTGAAAAACGCCAATGATTTGTTGAACTATATTTTGTTTAAAGTTGATGTTCTGAATTCTATGAAATGGAATTTCTATGTTAGACTTTTTTAAAATTCCTTTTTTAAGAATAAAGTGATTGTTAACAATTTTAAACTGGAAATTTTTGTAAATTAAATAAGCTCTTAAAAATATTAATCCCAAAATTGCGAACAGTGCAGCATAAAAATACCCTATACCTAAAGCTTGTATTTTAGAAAAATCTTTAACAACTAAAAAAAGTAAAACCCAAGTAACTTTTATTGTTTTATAAATTTGAGCAAAATAAATAACAAAAATTCCTTTAGGAGATTGTTTAGAAAACTCAGAAAAATTAAAAGCGCTATTCATTAATATTTGTGCTAATAAATTCTTTAATTTTTAAAGCAGTCTCTTTTTTAATTCCTCTAATTTCTAAATCGTCACTAGAATCTCCAGCTGTATACACACTTAAAGCAGCCAATGTAAACAGTCTAGAAATAGGTTTTTCATCAATTTCTACATGCTGAATTCTAGAAAAAGGGACTGTCGTCATTTTTGACACTAATAATCCAGATTTATAAGTAATATCTTTATCTCTAATTGCATATTTTCTTTTTGAAAAAGATAAAATTAAATACAGAAAAATAATAGCAAAAAATGTAGTAAAACTCAAGTAGATAGTAAACTTAAAAGCATTAATACTTTCTGAAAAAACAAATTGCTGCAATACTACAAGACCTATAAAAAGTGATACAAAAACTAAAAAAAAGTTTATAATAATTACTTTTAAATATTTTTTATCAATTCTTGTGAAGGAAATACTAGTAATATCAGGTAAATTAGTTACAACATCGTTTTTAAAATCACTCACCATAGATCTAATTTTATAGCGCTTCTAAAATTTCTATTGGTTCATTATTTTTAAACGCCTGAACAAAAGCTCCTTTGTATTTATATTGTATTTGATTGTTATATTGTTTGGCTTCCTTATAAGTATCAAAACTACCTAAACAGTATTTGGTGAAACCATTTTCTTTATAAATTCTTACACTCTCTAAGTTCTTTAAATCATCATTTTGAGTTTTTAAAGCAGCAATTTGAACTGTAAAAATTAGTTTTGGTGTTTCTGTTTTTGTTTGAGGTATTTCTTCTATTTCAGGAGCAGTTTTTTGAATAACAGGTTCAACATTCTTTGGCGTTTCTTTTTTATCACAACTATACAAAAAAACAGCAAAAAACATTAAAATTGTTAACTTTTTCATGGTTTAAAGTTTATTAGCTTCTGCAATTAATTCAGCAATATCTTTTACAATAACCTCAGCTTCTTTTTCTTTGAACTTAATACCATCTGTCATCATTGTATTACAATAAGGGCAACCAGTTGCAATTATATTTGGGTTGGTTTCTAAAGCGTCTTCTGTTCTTAAAACATTTACCTCTTTATCACCAGGTTCAGCATCTTTAAACATTTGTGCACCTCCAGCACCACAACATAAGGCAGTACTTCTATTGCGTTTCATTTCTGTTAAGTTTACACCTAACCTTTTAATTAAATCACGAGGCGATTCGTAAACTTCATTAGCCCTACCTAAATAACAAGGATCGTGAAACGTAACTCTTTTACCTTTTAAAGTTGCATCGTCTATTTTTAAACGACCATCTTTGATAAGATCTTGTATAAATTGTGTGTGATGATACACCTCGTATTTACCTCCTAATGAAGGATATTCGTTTTTTAAAGTATTAAACGAATGAGGATCGCAGGTTACGATTTTTTTGATTTCATAACCATTTAGAACTTCGATATTCATCATAGCCTGCATTTGAAACAAAAATTCATTTCCTGCTCTTTTTGCAGCATCTCCTGTAGATGTTTCTTCTGTTCCTAAAACTGCAAAATCTACATTAGCTTGATGTAATATTTTTACAAATGCTCTTGATATTTTCTTTGCTCTATCATCATAACTTCCTGCAGCACCAACCCAAAACAACACTTCTGGTTGCTTGCCTTGAGCCATCATATCTGCCATTGTTGGTACGTTCATAATCTGTATTTTATAGTTAAGTTTTAAGTAGTGCTACTAAAACATCATTTTTAAAGTTAATTTATTCTTCGTTTGCCCAATTTAATCTATCCTGCTGATTGTATTGCCAAGGAGCTCCATTATTTTCAACATTGGTCATCATCATATTTAATTCTTGAGGAGCAGCACTTTGTTCCATCACCAAATATCTTCTCATGTCCATAATAATAGAAAGCGGATCTATATTTACAGGACATTCTTCTACACAAGCATTACAACTTGTACAAGCCCATAATTCTTCTGGAGAAATATAATCATTCAACAATTGTTTACCATCATCTACAAAAGAACCTTTATTTGCATCTATATTTCTACCCACCTCTTCTAGACGATCTCTAGTGTCCATCATAATTTTTCGAGGCGATAATTTTTTACCTGTTAAGTTTGCAGGACAAGCAGAAGTACATCTACCACATTCTGTACAAGTGTATGCGTTTAATAATTGTACCCAATTTAAATCTGATACATCACTTGCTCCAAATTTTTCTGGAACTGCATCTTCTGCTCCTTCTTCTGGCATTGCATAAGGATCTGCATCTGGATCCATCATTAACTTAACTTCATTTGTTACTGCTTCTAAGTTATTAAACTGCCCTTTTGGATTTAAGTTTGCAAAATACGTATTTGGAAAAGCTAATAGGATGTGTAAATGCTTAGAGTAATATAAGTAGTTTAAGAACACTAAGATTCCTAAAATATGAATCCACCAAGCTGTTCTTTCTATAAGGTGTAATGTTTCTGCTGAAAAACCATCAAATAAAGGTGCTACAAATTGACTTATTGGATTTCCAATACCTGCCTCTTGAAAAGGAGCATCTGTAGCATTCATCACAATAAACAATGTCATTAAAACCATTTCAAAATATAGAATATAATTTCCATCGCTTTTAGGCCATCCTTTCATTTCTTTACTTAGAAAACGTTTGATATTTGCCACGTTTCTTCTTGTCCAAAATAATATTACTACTACAAAAACTAAAGCCGCTAAAATTTCGAAAGTTCCAATTAAAAAAGCATAAAATGCATCACCTATAATACCTTTAAACACACGATGTGTTCCTAAAAGACCGTCAATAACAATTTCTAAAACTTCTATATTGATAATGATAAAACCAACATAAACAATTACGTGAAGAAAACCAGAAAAAGGTCTTTTAACCATTTTAGATTGCCCTAAAGCAATCATGGCCATGTTTTTCCATCTGTCTGCTTTTCTGTCTGTTCTATTTACATCTTTACCTAGTTTAATGTTTCTTGATATTTTTCTGATATTCATCACAAAAAAACCAATACCAGCAGTTAAAGCTAAGGCAAAAAGTATGTTTGGTAAATATTGCATGTTTTATATGTATTTATTCTAATTATTAATCTTTAATAAACATTAAACTGTCTGGAGCAGAAGGTTCATATTCGTCTGGTTTTTTGCCAAAAACTGAAAAATGCACATACCTTTTTGGATTAAGTTTTATGTCTCTTAAAAGTTGTTCTAATTCTTTTGTTGCTGCTTCTATATTTTTATACAATGCATCATCATTAACTAATCTTCCTATAGAACCATCTGTGGAGTTAATTTTTTTAGATAATTCATTAAAATTATCTACAGCATTCTCAGCTTTCTTAACAATATTGTTAATATCTACAGTTACTAAACTGTCTGAAAGTTTATTTAAATTTTCAGTAATGTTTTTTGTGTTTTCTATTGTAGTTTTTAAGTTGACTTGATTATCTGTAATTAAACCATTTACAGACTGTATGGTTTGTCTAATTTCATAAATAGTTGCAGAAAGATTAGAGATAGATGAATTGATGCCTTTAACTGTTTTATCATTTAAAACTTTATTTACTCCACTAAATAGAGTATCTGCTCTAACTATAACTTTTTCTAATTTTTGTTGTAAAGGGTCTAGTCGCTCTCCAATAGATGTAAAAAGGCTTTCTTCCATATCACCTTCTAATAAATCTCCAGAAACAGCCATTTCTCCTTCATAATTTGGAATAATTGCTAAATTAGAACCTGCTAAAGGATTAGGTGAATATATTCTTACAATACTTTTTTTAGAGAATTGAAAGTCATTTTCTACAGCAAAAGTTACAATTAAATGTCCTCTCTTTTCATTTGTAGTATTAAATTCAATATCTTGTACTTGACCTACTTTTAAACCATTGATTGTTACTGGGCTTGCTTTATTTAAACCACCAATTTTAGTGTACTCAACTTTAAATTCGCGTGCTTTACCATCTAGTAAATCATGCCCTTTTAAAAAGTTAAATCCCCAAATAAATGCAACTATAATTACTAAAACAATTACACCAATTTTTAATTCTTTAGACATAAATAGAAATTTGCTAACAATATTACTAATAATTTTTGGTTGCTACCACCAAATTTAAGGCTAATTATTCACTTCTTTTACAGATACTTTTTCACCATTTTTAAATGCAACTATAAAAGCAGATTTATACCCTTTTGCTTTTGCTTTTTTTAGAGAACTTTTAGCTTGTTTATAAGAAGATGTTACTCCATAATAATATTTGTAAAAAGCACCTACTTTAACTCTTTGCACATCTGTTAAACCCTTAAAATTATATGATTTTGTTGCTATTTTATTTCTACCAGAGGCAATTTGAATTTTATACTCCACTACCTCAATAGTTTCACCTTCTACTACTTGATCTATAACTGTATTTAGTTTTAAATTACTAATGTAATTTTCAATAGCCTCTGCCACAGATTTACCCATTTGCAACTGTCCTCTTTTTGAATTTAAGTACCTACCTTCATTCCTATTTGTTAAAAAACCTAACTCTACCAAAACACTAGGCATAATTGTTTCTCTTAATACTTGAAAATTATCTTGTTTAACTTTCCTATCATTTCGTTTTAGTTTAAATGCAAAGTTATTTTGTATTAAGCTTGCAATTTCTAAGCTTTTATCTAAATTTTCCTCTTGTAATAACGATAAACCAACAACAGATTCTACTGAGTTAGGATCGAATCCTTTATACTTTTCTCTATAATTGTCTTCTAAGAGTACTACAGCATTTTCTCTTTTAGCAATTTCTAGATTCTGTTTATTACCTCTTAAACCTAAGACAAAAGTTCCTGCTCCATAAGCATTCGAAGTATGAGAATCACAATGAATAGATACAAATAAATCTGCTTTTGCATTGTTTGCAATAGCACCTCTCTTCCAAAGGTCTATAAATACATCTTTACTTCTAGTATACAATACTTTGATATCTTTATTTTTCTGCAATTCTTTACCTACAATTAAAGCAACACTTAAAGCAATATTTTTTTCTTTAAAACCGTTTCCTAAATTTCCAGGATCTTTTCCTCCATGACCAGCATCTAAAACAATTGTATATTTTTTTTGAGAAAATGTTGTAATTGGCGAAAAAACAAGAAAACAAAGCATTAAAAAAAACAGCTTTTTCATTTGGGTATTAAATTTGTGGATTTGTTGGAAATTCATCAATAAAATTTAACTAATTTTGGCATCGTTAATTTTGTGTTTCAAATATTGAGCCATACTTTTACTCTAATACAAAAATAGTATTTATAGCATTGCAATCAAATCTATCATACCTACTTTTATTTTGCTGCTGCTTTTTTATAAAGTTAAGTTACTCTCAAGATATTAAATCGAAAGAAAAAATTGTTATTTCTTCTATAAAAAAAGACACTACAAACTTACCAAAATCAGACACCTTAAAAGTACCTAAAAAAAACAGTATTTTAATAAAGAATAACGACACTTTAAAGAAAGATTCTATTGTAAAAAAACAAGCAATTCAAGATATTATAACTCATATTGCAAAAGGATATACAACTCAAAACGCAAATAATAAAACGGTTACACTCTATAACGAAGCCAATATTACTTACACAGATATTGATTTAAAAGCAGGAATCATTATTATTGATTATAAGAAAAACACACTTTTTGCAAAAGGAATTACAGATAGCACTGGCTATGTTCAAAGACCTGTTTTTAAACAAGGAAATCAAGAATCTGAACAGGATTCAATTTTATATAATTTTAAAAGTAAACGCGCTTTAATTTACGGGTTAAAAACACAACAAGGAGAAATGTTTACTTACGGTGAAAAAACAAAACGTGTAAACGATTCTACAATATATGTTCGTAAAATAAGGTTTACAACTTCAGATAAAGAAAATCCTGACTATTACATCACCACAAATAAAGCAAAGTTAGTACCTGGTAAAAAAATTATTGTGGGTACAAGTAATTTGGTTTTAGCAGACGTACCAACCCCCTTGTTTTTACCTTTTGCTTATTTCCCTATGAGTGAAACCAGTGTTTCTGGTTTTCTAATACCTGCTTTTGATACAGGAAGTAGTGAAAGAGGTATTGGCTTTCAAAATGGTGGATATTATTTTGCGATAAATGACTACGTAGATTTAACACTTTTAGGTGATGCATATTCTAATGGAAGTTGGGGAGTTCGAGTATCATCCAACTACAATAAAAGATATCGTTTTAATGGTTCTTTTAGTTTTAATTTTGAAAACAATATAAATGGTATTAGAGGTTTTGATGATTTTTCTAAAGCCAATAATTTTAACATAAGGTGGAACCATAATCAAGATCAAAAAGCAAGTCCAAATTCAAGATTTACAGCTTCAGTAAATTTAGGAAGTAGCCGATTTTTTAGAGAATCATTAAATCAAATTAATGTATCTCAAACACAAAATAACACTTTTAATTCTTCAATAAATTATAGTAAAAATTTTGTTGGCACACCTTTTAATATGGCTGTAACAGCTTCTCATCAACAAAATACAAATACAGAGCGTATTACGATGACTCTGCCTTCTTTAACCTTAAACATGAATAGAATTTACCCTTTTGCAGGCAAAAATGGTGTTAAGAAAAACCCTATTCAAAAATTAGGTTTTAATTATAATATGCAAGGTCAATATTTAATTAATACCACAGATGATGAGTTTTTTACCAATAAAATGTTTGAAACTGCAAGAGCTGGTGTGCAACATAAAACAAGTACAAATACAAACATAAAGGCCTTTAAATACTTTACACTTTCTCCATCTGCAAATTATCAAGAAACCTGGCAGTTTGATTATATTCAAAAACGATACGATGAAACAAACAATACAGTAGTTACAGATACTTTAAATGGTTTTAAAACCTACAGAGAGTATAATATGGGCGTTAGCTTATCAACAAATATTTATGGTGATTTTACTTTCAAAAAAGGAAGATTAAAAGCAATAAGACACACCTTTAGACCTACAATATCTTATTCTTACAGACCAGATTTTCAAGAAAAATACATACAACAAGTACAGCAAAGTACAGATCCGCTTGATGTTATTGACTACACCCTTTTTGATCAAGGAATATATGGTGCGCCTTCTGGTGGATTAAGCAATGCAATCGGTATTTCTTTAAATAATGTTTTACAAGCAAAAGTTGCACCTAAAGACCCTGATAGTGATGAAGAAGATGAAAAAATAATGTTATTAAATAATTTAAACTTCAATACCTCTTATAATATTGCTGCAGATAGTTTACGATGGTCTAATGTTACTTTTGCTGTAGGTACAAGACTTTTTAAAGATAAATTAGCGCTAAATTTTAATGGTAGTTTAGATCCGTATCAAGTGAATGAAAACGGACAAAGAATTGATAAATTTAATCCTGGTATTTTTAGATTGTCGAATGCTAACTTAACTGCAAATTATTCTATTTCTAGCACAGATTTTGAGAAAAAAGATACTAATAAAAGTGCAAATCAAGAAAGTAAAAACGGTAATGGCGCAAATAATCCTCCAGATACTATGGGTGCAGAAATAGATCCAACTAATAGATTTGGAAGACAAAATGCTAATGCTGTTGGTGGTGGAACCAAAGAAACAGAACTGTATAATGCCAAAATACCATGGTCTGTTAACCTAGTGTATTCTGCAACTTATAGAAATAATGGTGTTGATCCAGGTGAAATAGGAGTCCACACATTAGGTTTTAGTGGTAATATAGAACTTTCACCAAAATGGAAGGTTGGCTACTCTTCTGGTTATGATGTTAAAAATGGAGCATTTTCGTTCTCTAGGTTTAATTTTACAAGAGATTTAGACAGTTGGCAGTTTAATTTTAACTGGGTTCCTTTTGGGGCAAACTCTTCTTATACCTTTTTTATTGGAGTAAAATCATCAACTTTAGCAGATTTAAAATGGGATAAAAATAAACCACCAGATAGAAGGCTGTTTTAATTAACTAAGGATTATCTCTGTAAAAAACATCAAATTAAAAATGAAAAAAATTATACAAACATCAAAAGCTCCATCTCCTATTGGACCTTACAATCAGGCTATTTTAACAGGAAATACTTTATACACTTCTGGACAAATAGCCATTAATCCAGATACTGGTGTACTCGTTTTAGATTCTATAAAGGAAGAAACAAAACAAGTTATGGAAAATATGAAAGCTGTTTTAGCTGCTGCAGAAATGACTTTTGAGAACGTTGTAAAAACATCTATTTTTATTGCTGACATGCATAATTTCAATGAAATTAATTCAGTTTATGCAACTTATTTTAATGAAGAAACAGCACCAGCAAGAGAAACTGTAGAAGTTGCTAATTTGCCTAAATTTGTAAATGTAGAAATAAGCATGATTGCAGTAAAGTAATTGTATTTTTTAAAATCTATAAAAAAAGCCTGATGGAAATCCATCAGGCTTTTTTTTAATACTTATAGTCTTTTAGCACTTATAAAGAGGCTGCATATTCTACTAAGTCTACTAATTTAGTTGAATAACCCATTTCGTTATCATACCAAGAAACAACTTTTACAAAATTATCATTTAAAGCAATACCAGCTTCTGCATCAAAAATTGATGTTCTGGTGTCTCCAACAAAATCTTGTGATACTACTAAATCTTCTGTGTAACCAACAACGCCTTTCATATCTTCGCTTTCAGATGCTGCTTTCATTGCTGCTTTAACCTCATCATATGTTGCAGACTTTTCCAAACGAACAGTTAAATCTACCACAGAAACATCCATAGTTGGAACTCTAAAAGCCATACCTGTTAGCTTCCCATTTAATTCTGGAATTACTTTACCTACAGCTTTTGCAGCTCCTGTAGAAGAAGGTATTATATTATGAATTGCTGCTCTACCACCTCTCCAATCTTTTGCTGAAGGACCATCAACTGTATTTTGAGTTGCAGTTGTTGCGTGAACAGTAGTCATTAAACCTTCTACAATACCGAAATTGTCATTCAATACTTTAGCTAAAGGCGCCAAACAGTTTGTAGTACATGAGGCATTAGAGATAATAGTATCTGTTGCTTTTAACTCTTTATTATTTACACCCATTACAAACATTGGTGCATCTGATGAAGGTGCAGAAATTACAACTTTTTTAGCTCCACCAATAATATGTTTATTAGCTGTTTCTAGAGTTTTAAAGATTCCTGTACATTCCATTACATAATCAACATCAACTTCATCCCATTTTAGATCTTCAGGATTTCTTTCTGCTGTAATTCTAATTTCATTTCCGTTAACAACTAACTTGCCATCTTTAACCTCTACAGAACCATTAAATTCTCCATGAACAGAATCGTACTTTAACATGTATGCTAAATAATCTACTTCTAATAAATCGTTTATTGCTACAACCTGTACATTATCTCTTAAAACTGTTTGTCTAAAGGCTAATCTTCCTATTCTTCCAAATCCGTTAATTCCTACTTTTATCATTTTATTTATTTATTTTTTTTATGTAGACATAATGTCTGACACTCTCATTAATTCTTTATTAATTTTAGATTGCCCTTTAATGGCTTTATCTAATGGTGTTAATGCAATTTTATCACTTAAAAGGCCTACCATTAAACCTGATTTATCTTTAAGTAAACTTTCAACAGCTTTTACACCCATTCTACTTGCTAAAACTCTATCGAAACAAGAAGGAGAACCTCCTCTTTGCATATGACCTAAAACAGATACTCTAACTTCATATTCTGGTAAGTTTTCATCAACATAGTCTTTTAATTCAAAAACATTTTTACCTGTTTTATCTCCTTCTGCTACAACTACAATACTTGATGATTTACCAGATTCTTTACTCCTTTGTAAAGATTCTAGCAGACGCTCTAGACCTATGTCTTCTTCAGGAATCAAAATTTCTTCTGCTCCTGCTCCTACTCCTGCATTTAAAGCAATATGACCTACATCTCTTCCCATAACTTCTATAAAAAACAATCTGTTATGTGATGAGGCTGTATCTCTAATTTTATCGATAACATCTACAACAGTGTTTAATGCTGTATCATAGCCTAAAGTATGTGATG
Organism: uncultured Polaribacter sp.; assembly: GCA_963973485.1. GTDB lineage: Bacteria > Bacteroidota > Bacteroidia > Flavobacteriales > Flavobacteriaceae > Polaribacter. The sequence continues at coordinate 16,917 of CAXBAC010000005.1, forward strand.
TACCTGCAATATCATTATCTATTGTTCCAGGAATACCCATTACTGGAAAATTAAATTCTTCACTAAAAATTAAAGCACCTGTAAAAGTTCCATCTCCACCAATAGTAACTAAAGCATCAATATTTGCGGTTTTAAGTGCATCATATGCTTTTTGTCTGCCTTCTTTTGTCATAAATTCTTTAGACCTTGCAGATTTTAAAAATGTACCTCCTTTATTGATAATACCTTTTACGCTTCTTGCATCTAGAGAAACAAAATCACCTTCAATCATACCTTGGTAACCTCTATAAATTCCTGCACACTCAACTTTATAAAATGCACAAGTTCTTACTACAGATCTAATTGCTGCGTTCATTCCTGGAGAATCTCCTCCAGAAGTCATTACTCCTATTTTCTTAATTTTACTCATATTTTACTGTAAAAATAATTCATTTAAATGATACTAGATAAAAAAGTTACGAAATCGTTTTAGCCATAAATTGCTGATTTTGAAATGAAAAACCTATTATTTTATTAAAAAAATACTTTTTTTTAATAAAAATTTAAAAAATTAATTTCCTTCGAAATTGATAAGTTTTTTTCTTGTGACACCTAAAGTGTCTTTCTTAATAGGTTTCTTTTTTTTGACTTTAGCACTTTTTTTAATTCCGATTTTACTCAGTAATTCAGATAATGTGTTAAAGTTAACTTGATAAGACAAACCTGCTCCTTGCGTATACCCTTCTTCTTGTTGCGAGTATTGAATTTCGTTTTGACGATTAAAAATTACACCTCTAAAATTGCCTTCTTTATTTAATAAAACCTCAACTTTAACCTCACCAACAACACTAGATTGAGTTTGCGCACCAACTGGCACACCAACTTTACCATTTATAATTACACGATCGCTAACTTGTGTACTTACAGATACATCAACTTGATTATCTATATTTAAACGATCTATATTGTTTCCTGTATCT
>CAXBAC010000006.1:0-17693 GCA_963973485.1 uncultured Polaribacter sp.
TGCTAAGTGACCTCCTTCTGTCAACAACATAATACCAACAATGAAGAGAATAAATAAACCAAGAACTTCATACATTCTATTTTTTGCTAAGAAAGTAGATACTCTATCAGCTAAAAACAGCATTAATAGACCACTTGCAATTATAGCTATTGCCATTATTATAAAAGCAGTTGTTGAGTTTTCTATTTCACTAGTTAGTCCTATTGCAGCTAAAATTGAATCAAAAGAAAACACTAAATTCATTATTACAATACTAACAATTGCAGCATTTGCGGTTTTTTTACTTTTACCATTTACCATTTCAGATTGTTCTAAATCTTTAGTTCCAATCATATGCCAAATCTCTTTTACAGCTGTATATATAATGAAACCACCTCCTAAAAGAACAATAATACTATGGCCATTAAAAGCAAAATTTAAAATATTTTCTATACCACCAGTTAAAAATGAGAATGGCTCCTGAAAGTAATCTATAATTGAAACCAGTAAAAATAATAGCACAATTCTAAGTGCTATTGCTACTAAAATTCCAACTTTTCTTACTTTCTTTTGTTCAGCTATTGGTGCTTTTTTTGACTCTAAAGAAATATATAGTAAGTTATCGAAGCCTAAAACTGCTTGCAAAATTACTAACATTAGTAAAGTGAAAATATTTTCTAACATAGTGTGTAATTATTTTGATTGATGATTTAACTATTCAAATATATTAAAGTAAAAGACTTTTATTAAATCAAATACTTTATTAGAATTCTTAGACTTACAAATGCAATTAAAATAGCTGTTGCTTTTTTTAGTTGAATTGGATTTAAAAATCGATTACTTAATCTGCTTCCTATTTGTCCACCAATTAAAACTGTAATTATTAGAATTGATGTTAAATTCCAGTTGATTTCAAAATCTGGATTCGAATACTGCCCTAACAAACCAGCTATTGAATTCATTAGAATAAAAAAACTTGCAGTAGCTGCAATTTTTTTTGGAGTACCCCATTTTGTAATATGTAAAAGAGGCGCTAAAAATATGCCTCCACCAATACCAACCATTCCAGAAATAAATCCAATAAAACCACCAAAACCAGCATTTTTAAGTTGATTATTTTCTGTTTTTTTAGTGTTCGCATTTAGAATGCTTTTAGAATTCCACATGGTTATTGCAGCAAAAAGTAAAGTAAGGCCTAAAAGTATAAAAAAGAAGTGTTGGTCTATTTTTAAAAACCCGCCTAAAAAAGCGAATGGAATACTTAATAATACTAGTGGAATTATCTTTTTAAAATTGAATTGCTTTTGCTGATAATACAAAAAAACATTTCCAGAAACCACAACTATATTACAGAGTAAAGCTGTTGCTCTAATTTGAGTAAAGACAATTCCTGTTAATGCTAAAATTGCTAAATAACTAGAACCACCACCAAAGCCAACAGAAGAATATAAAATGGCAACTAAAAAAAATAGCAAAATAATGTGCCAGTTTTGTAAAATGGTTTCAAAAATCAAAAAAATAAAGTTGGAAATAAAATTAATATTCTATCAAAAATAATAATAAAAGTTCAATTGAATCCTTATAACTTTATCGATTTTTTAAATTGTTGAGGAGTCATTAATTCCATCTTTTTAAATTGTCTATTAAAATAACTGGTGTTGTTAAAACCCGATTTAAAAGCAATTTCAGACATTCTATAATCTTTAGATTCTCTAATTAATTTCTTTGAAAATTTTATTTTTTCTGAATTTAAATAATCAATAGGAGAGATGCCTAAAGTGTTTTTAAATTTTTTGTGAAAATGAGAGCTACTCATATAGGCTTTCTTAGCTAACAAATCAACACTAATATCTTTATTTGTTAAGTTTTCTTTAATGTATTTAATCACGGTTCCTATTCTAGTATCATTAAATAGAGGGTCTGTATTATTTAACAAAATAGACTTTGCTTTAGTTTGTAAAAGTCTCACAATAAGTTCTTGTATCATTAAATCTAGCAAAACATCTTTAGAAGAATTATTGTTAGTAAAAGTATATGTAAGTCTTTTTATGAGTTGGTTTACGTCATTATTATTAGTTAAATGATTAGAATTTTTATCTAAATTCCATTTGTTATTTTTGTTGTCAATTGCTACATTTTGGTTGAATTTATCAACAACTGTGTTAATTTTATTTTCATCAATTCCTAAGGCTAAACATTGTGTAGGGCTATTTTTTTTAGCTAAAGGAAAATCAATAACCATTTCTTTATTTTTTGGCATTACAACAGATTCTCCAGGAAAAAACTCAAAAGAAGGAACTCCTTCTAGATGCATAATTTTCTTACCAGTAAGCATACTTGCAATAATAGGAAAGTCGAATTTTAAAGCAACTTTTTCTGCAAACTTATGTGTTTCATAAATATTTAATTCAGCATAATCTGCATTATAAGTTGTTCTATTTTCTACTAATGTTGTTAGTTTTCTATGTTTTTTGTGATGATATAGTAAGTTGCTCATAATCAAAAGTAAAAAAAATAAGAGTGAAATTTTAAAAATAATAGCATTGTTCAACAATATAATAAATATGTTCAATTTACAATGAATTTAATAAAATAACTTTACATAAAATGATAATAAAGCATTTTAAAGTTATTTATATTGTAAATATGTTAATGAGGTTTTTTTATCAGTTCTTTAAAATTATATAAACTAAAATTAAATTATGAGTTATTCTAAACCAAAGTTCAAAGAAAAATATGCTAATTTTATTAATGGAGAGTTTGTAGCTCCTTTAGGAGGACAATATTTTGATAATACATCTCCAATAGATAATAGCTTAATCGCAAAATACCCACGTTCACAAAAAGAAGATGTAGAATTGGCTTTAGATGCAGCAAATGCAGCAAAAGAATCTTGGGGAAATACATCAGCAACAGAAAGAGCAACTGTGTTAAATAAAGTTGCAGATATTATTGAAGCCAATTTAGAGGAATTTGCATTGGTAGAAACTTGTGATAATGGAAAACCAATTCGTGAAACTTTAAATGCAGATATTCCTTTAGCAGTAGATCATTGGCGCTATTTTGCAGCTTGTATTCGTTCTGAAGAAGGAAGTGCAACAGAGTTAGATCAGAACACATTATCAATGAATATAAAAGAACCTTTAGGTGTTGTTGGTCAAATAATTCCTTGGAACTTTCCTTTATTAATGCTATCATGGAAATTACCACCTGCATTGGTAACAGGTAATTGTGTGGTTTTAAAACCAGCAGAACAAACTCCATCTACAGCCACTTTACTAATGGAAAAAATTGCAGAAGTTTTTCCTCCAGGGGTTATTAATATTGTACATGGATTTGGCCCAGAAGCTGGTAAACCATTAGCATCGAGTCCTAAAGTAGATAAAGTAGCTTTTACAGGAGAAACTACAACAGGTCAATTAATTATGCAATATGCATCTAAAAACTTAAATCCAGTAACTATGGAGTTAGGAGGTAAGTCCCCCAACATTTTTTTTAATTCAGTTATGGATGCAGATGATGCTTACTTAGATAAGGCTATTGAAGGCGCAGTGTTATTTGCTTTTAATCAAGGAGAAGTATGTACTTGCCCTTCAAGAATCTTGGTACAAGAAGATATTTATGACGCTTTTATGGAAAAAGTTATTGAAAGAACAAATGCTATTATTCAAGACAATCCTTATGATGTGAATACTATGGTTGGTGCACAAGCATCTAATGATCAATATGAAAAAATACAATCGTATTTTAAAATTGGGAAAGATGAAGGAGCAAAAGTTTTAACAGGTGGTGATGCTAATAAATTAGAAGGAAATTTAGCAAACGGATTCTATATTAAACCAACATTATTAGAAGGTCATAATAAAATGAGAGTATTTCAAGAAGAAATTTTTGGACCTGTAGCTTGTGTAACTAAATTTAAAGATGAAGCAGAAGCTTTAGAAATTGCAAATGATACTCTATATGGTTTAGGAGCTGGAGTTTGGACAAGAGATGCACATCAATTATATCAAATACCAAGAGCTATAAAAGCTGGTAGAGTTTGGGTAAACTGCTACCATGCATATCCTGCACATGCACCTTTTGGTGGGTATAAAAAGTCTGGTTTTGGTAGAGAAAACCATGTAATGATGTTAAACTATTATCGCCAAACAAAAAATATGCTTATTTCTTACGATAAAAATAAATTAGGTTTCTTTTAGTAGATCTATTAATAAGGTTGAACAAAAAATTCAGCCTTTTTTTATAACTTTAAATATGAAAAGAATAGCAATTACAAAAGAAGCAGCAAAGGTTTTGGAGCAATTAAAACAGAAATATGAAGAGTTGATTTTTCATCAAAGTGGGGGTTGTTGTGATGGTTCTGTACCTATGATTTTAGAAAAAAAAGACATGTATTTAGATGAAAGTGATGTTCTATTAGGAACACTAAATGGAGTTAACTTTTATATGAACCAAGATCAATTTGAATATTGGAAACATACACATATAACTGTTGATATTACAGAAGGTAGAGGTAGCAGTTTTTCATTGGAAATACCATTAGGGCTTCGTTTTTTAATTCAATCTAGGCTATTAACAGAAGAAGAAAAAGCCTTTTTAAAAGAAGAGAATTAACATTTGAATAGAAATTTTATACTATTTACTATGTTTTAACTATTGAATTTAAATTTTATAAGAAGAATTAAAATATATTGAATAGACGTTATAGAAAATAATAATTTTCTATTTTTAGAATGTCTTTAAAAGCTTAGAAAGAATTATGAGTAATTATCACATTAAACATTTAGAAGAATACTATCAAGTTTATAGAAAGTCTGTAAGAGAACCAGAAAAATTTTGGGAAGAGATTGCTGAAGAACATTTTTTATGGAGAAAAAAATGGGATAAAGTTTTGGAATGGGATTTTAAAAAACCTGAAGTAAAATGGTTTCAAGGAGCTAAATTAAATATTACTGAAAATTGTTTAGATAGGCATTTGTTAAGTAGGGGTAATAAAACTGCTATTCTTTTTGAACCTAATAATCCTGATGAAGGTGCAGAACACATTACTTATAAAAATTTGCATGAACGTGTTTGTAAAATGGCAAATGTTTTAAAATCTAAAGGTGTTAAAAAAGGAGATAGAGTTTGTATTTACTTACCTATGATTCCAGAATTGGTATACAGTGTTTTGGCTTGTGCAAGAATTGGTGCAATACATTCAGTAGTTTTTGCAGGCTTTTCATCAACAGCATTAGCAACTAGAATTAATGATTGCGATTGTAAAATGGTTATTACTTCTGATGGCTCTTATAGAGGTGCAAAAACCATCGATTTAAAAGGGATTGTAGATGAAGCGCTTAACGATTGTTCTGGAATTGAAACTGTTTTAGTTGTAAATAGAATCAACTCAACTATACAAATGAAAGAGGGTAGAGACGAATGGCTACAACCTTTATTAGATGACGCTTCTTCTGTAAATGAACCAGAAATTATGGATGCAGAAGATCCATTATTTATTTTATACACTTCTGGTTCAACAGGTCAACCAAAAGGGATGTTGCATACAACAGCTGGTTATATGATTTATGCCTCATACACGTTTAAGAATGTTTTTAATTATCAAGAAAATGATGTGTATTGGTGCTCTGCAGATGTAGGTTGGATTACAGGTCACAGTTATATTATTTACGGTCCTTTAGCAAATGGAGCAACTTCTGTTTTGTTTGAAGGCGTACCTAGTTATCCAGATTATAGCCGTTTTTGGCAAACTGTAGAAAAATACAAAGTAACTCAATTTTATACTGCACCAACAGCTATTAGAGCATTAGCTAAAGAAGGATCAGGATTTGTAGAAAATCACGATTTATCTTCCTTAAAAGTTTTAGGAACAGTTGGAGAGCCTATAAATGAGGAAGCTTGGCATTGGTATGATGATATGGTTGGTAAAAATAAAGCTCCAATAGTAGATACTTATTTTCAAACAGAAAATGGCGGAATTATGTTAACGCCAATTCCTTATGTTACACCAACTAAACCAACTTATGCTACTTTGCCATTTATAGGAATACAACCTTGTTTGATGGATGAAAATGGTGAAGAATTACAAGGAAATCAAGTACAAGGTAGATTGTGTATAAAACATCCTTGGCCAAGTATTGCAAGATCAATTTGGGGTAACCATCAACGCTATAAAGAAACCTATTTTTCTGCCTTTGAAAATAAATATTTTACTGGTGATGGAGCTTTAAGAGATGAAGTTGGCTATTATAGAATAACAGGTAGAGTAGATGATGTGATTATTGTTTCTGGACATAATTTAGGAACTGCACCAATAGAAGATGCTATTAACGAACATCCAGCAGTTGCAGAATCTGCAATTGTTGGTTTTCCTCATGATATTAAAGGTGCTGCATTGTATGGTTTTGTAATTTTAAAAGATACAGGAGAAAGTAGAAATCATGATAATTTGCGAAAAGAAATCAATCAAATTATTACAGAACATATTGGACCAATTGCAAAATTAGATAAAATTCAGTTTTCTGAAGGATTGCCAAAAACGCGTTCAGGAAAAATTATGAGACGAATTTTAAGAAAAATTGCTTGTAACGAAATGGATAATTTAGGAGATGTTTCTACGTTACTGAATCCTGAAGTTGTACAAAGTATTATTGACAATAGATTGTAAATTTGTATATTTTTAAAAATTTATAAGATCCTTCAGGTTAAAATAATTTGAAGGATTTTTTTATAATTGTTAATATGTCATAAGTGAAGTTAATGGCATATAAATTGACTAATTTTGAAGAATATTCTCAAAAATAATCATGCAACATTATAAAGAATCTAAAAAGGATAAAAAGAAAGGTAAAGTTTCTATAGGTAAAGCTTTTAAAACTATAATTTGGCCTAGAAGAAATTTAGTTTTTATAGGTTTAATTTTAATAGTAATTAGAAGTTTATCAGGTTTAATTTTGCCTTGGCAAAGTAAAATATTATTAGATGAAGTAGTGCCTAATAAAGATTTTGAACAACTTAAAGTTTTAATCGTTATTGTTTTATCAGCAATATTAGTTCAAGCAGTAACTTCATTTTTATTAACCCGAATTTTAAGTGTACAAGCACAATATTTAATATCAGAATTAAGAGCTCAAGTTCAAAAAAAAGTACTCTCTTTACCAATTCGTTTTTTTGATAATACAAAATCGGGAGCATTAGTATCGCGAATTATGAGCGATGTTGAAGGTGTAAGAAATCTTATTGGAACAGGTTTAGTACAATTGGTTGGTGGTACAATTACAGCAATAGTTTCTTTGGTAATTCTAATCAACTTAAATCCTTGGATGACTTTATTTGTGTTTTTACCAATTTCTATTTTTGGAATTGTAGCCTTAAAAGCCTTTAAATTTATAAGACCAATTTTTAGAGCGAGAGCAAAAATAAATGCAGAAGTAAAAGGTAGGTTAACAGAAACTTTAGCAGGAGTTAGGGTTATAAAAGCCTTTAATGCAGAAGAACAAGAAAACATTGTTTTTGAGAAAGGAGTTGATAAATTGTATCAAAACGTAAAAAAGAGTTTAACTGCAACTGCTTTAATGACGAGTTCATCTACCTTTTTAATTGGTGTTGCAACTACAGGAATTATGGGAATTGGTGGTTATTATATGATTTTAGGTGATATGACTACTGGAGAATTTCTGTTTTTTACTTTAATTCTTGGTTTCATGATTGCACCAATTGTGCAAATGAGTAATATTGGAAGTCAATTAACTGAAGCTTTAGCTGGTTTAGATAAAACAGAAGAATTGATGAATGAGATTGCTGAAGAGGATAATCCTAATAGAACAATCGAATTAAAAAAAATACAAGGAGAAATTATATTTGATGATGTTTCTTTTGCTTACGAAGAAGGAAAAGAGGTATTACACAATGTCAATTTTAAAGTTCCTGCAGGTTCTGTTACTGCTTTGGTTGGTAGTTCTGGTTCTGGTAAATCTACAATTGCAGGTTTATCAGCTACTTTTTTAAACCCTAAATCAGGTACAATTACTATAGATAACAAAGATTTGTCTAAAGTAAAATTGGCTAGTTTTCGTAAAAACTTAGGAGTTGTTTTACAAGACGAATTCTTATTTGAAGGTACTATAAGAGAAAATATTTTATTTCCAAGGCCAAATGCATCAGAAGAAGAATTGCAAAATGCTGTAAAAGCAGCATATGTAAACGAATTTACAGATAGGTTTGATAATGGTTTAGATACCTTAATTGGAGAAAGAGGTGTAAAACTTTCTGGAGGACAAAGACAACGTTTGGCAATTGCAAGAGCAATTTTGGCAGATCCAAAAATTATAATTTTAGATGAAGCTACTTCAAATTTAGATACAGAAAGTGAAGCTTTAATTCAAAAAAGTTTGTCAGAATTGGTAAAAGATAGAACTACAATTGTTATAGCTCACAGATTAAGTACTATTAAAAAAGCAGATCAAATTCTAGTTATAGAAAATGGTAAAATTGCAGAAAGAGGTACTCATGAAGAGTTAATTGCAAAAGAAGGAAGGTATTTTGATTTGTATACCTATCAATCTAAAATTTAATTTTGTAATGAAATTATTTAATAAACGACTTTACAAATTCTAAAAACAATACACCAAATTATGAAGAAAGTATTTTTATTAATAGTATTAATTATAGCTATTTCTTGTAAAAATGAAGCTAAAAAAGAATCAGAAAAAGAGACTGTAGAAGTAACAGTGAAAGAAAATTTCCCAGAAGAATTAGGGGAAGTTTTTGAAACTCATGGAGGAATAAAAAATTGGAGGAGTGCAAAAGTGTTGTCTTTTAATTTAGGTGAAGAAGCACATACTGCAGATTTACAAATACGAAAAACAGTAGTAAATCATCCAAAATATAGTTTAGGTTTTGATGGGGAAGAAGTTTGGTTAAGTGAAGAGAATAAAGGTGATTATAAAGGAAATCCTGAATTTTATTACAATTTATATTTCTACTTTTATGCAATGCCTTTTGTTTTAGCTGATGATAGAATTATCTATGAAAAAGTTGACGGAATCACTTTCGAAAACGTAACTTATCCTGGATATAAAATTTCTTATGAGGCGAATGTGGGTACTTCTCCAGATGATAATTACATTGTGTATTATAACCCAAAAAACTATCAAATGGAATGGTTGGCTTACACTGTAACCTTTAATTCTAAAGCACCAAGTGATAAGTATAATTTGATAAAATACAATGCTTGGGAAAATGTAAACGGATTGATATTACCAAAAGAAATTACTTGGTATAAAAAAGATGAAAAAGGAAACCCAACAGAACCTGCAAGACCAGCAACAGAATTTACTTTGCCTTTAATAAGCAAAGCAAAATTAGCTGATTCGTTTTTTGAGAAACCTGCAAATTAATCTTTAGAATTTAATTTGTCTTCTATTTTATTATAGACCATACAATAATAATCATGAAACCTTGAAAGCAATACGTTTTCGAGGTTTTTTGTTGATTTTAATACTGATAAATCAAAGAGTTGAATCCCATCAACTTCTTCTTTTTGAATTTTTAATTCATCAACAGGAACTTTTAATTCAGCTATAAAAACATGATGATGCTCGTTGTCAATTATTCCGTTTTTATGTTTTACTTGATGAATTCTAGTGCCAATTTTAATAAGTTCGTTATCACTTAATGTTAAACCAATTTCTTCAAAAACTTCTCTTTTAGCAGAGGTTAAAATAGTTTCTCCAGCAGCTATGTGACCAGCAACAGAAATATCCCACAAGCCAGGAAATACTTTTTTTGTTAATGCACGTTTTTGCAATAGTATTTTTTTATCCTTGGTAAACAACCAAATGTGAACTGTTGCATGGAACCAGCCATTTTTGTGCGCTTCAGATTTTAATGCTGTTTTTCCTGTTGATTCTCCTTCAGGAGTTAGAATGTCTATCAATTCATCCATTTACAAACAAGCTAAAATGCAGTCAGTTAATTTCTTGAAGTCTTCTTTTGTGTTGTACAAATGACAAGAAAGTCGGATATAATTTCCTCGAAAAGAAATATAAATTTGTGCTTCTTTTAACTTTGATTTTAAAACATCTATATCAAGTTTTTTCGGTAATTCTACTCCAAATAAATGATGACTTCTATTGTTTTCATCATCTATAATACAACCAATCTCTTTTAGCGTTTTTACAGCATCAGAAGTAATTTCTTTACAATAGTTTTGTATGCTTTCTGGTTTCCACTTTATTATTTGTTGTAAACCAGTTATTTGCATTTTTACATGAATAAAACTGGCATGCTCACCTACAGAATATCTATTTGCTAAAGGTTTATACTTTGGTTGATACTCAGTGAGTTTTGTCATGTTTTCACTTTCTAAACGATTGCTCCAATTTTCTTCAAGTGGAACTCCATCATCAAAATAAGAACCAAAATAACCATAAGCACAACCATAAGGTCCAAATAACCATTTGTAACCAGCGCAAATTAAAGCATCTGGTTTAATTTTTTTTACAGAAAAAGGTAGGGCTCCTATAGATTGACTTCCATCAATAATTAGTAAAGCATTATGTTCATGTGTTTTTTTTCTAATAGATTTTAGATCGAATAATGTTCCATTTGCCCAGTGAATATTGCCTAGTGCAACTACTTTTGTTTCATCAGAAATGGAATTTAAAATTGCTTCATTCCAGTTTTTACCACGATTTTCTTTGCTTTCTGGCATGGAAACAATTTTCAATTTTGCATCAAATTTACTTGCCAATTTTTCCCAAACGTAATAATTGCTAGGAAACTGACTTTCAACTAAAAGAATTTCATCACCCTTATTTAATTTGATATTATTTGCAACTGTGGCTAAACCATAAGATGCAGAAGGAATGTTTGCGATTCTCTCATGATCATCAACTTCAATTAATTCAGCAAAAAGTTTTTTAAGTTCTTTTACAGGTTTAAAATAACTATCTGTAGTAATTTTATAAGGATGACTTTTTTCTAAAACGCCTTCGATTCCAGCTTTTTCAATAGCTTTAAAAGAAGGAGACTGACTTGCAATATTTAAATAGATTACATCTTCAGGTAAACTGAAAAGGTGCTTTTGATTTTGTAATTTCATGAAAACTTTTTAAAAAGAAAATGATTTTTAAATCACTGTTTTATTCATTAAGCAATCGAATATAAGGTTTTGAAAAAATAGATTTTTTTTAAAATCCTTTTGGTCTAAAAACTTTTAATGAGTAATGTTTTGTGGTATCAATTTTATGTAGATTCATATAGAAATTACCTCTAGGTTTTATTATTGGCATTTTATTTACTAAACTTTTTCTAGAGGTTTATATTTAAAAAAATCATTTAATGATAATTGATTTTTCTTTTCTGAAGGTTTCATTTTATCGAAAAAACTAAGTTTAAATATTTTATCATTACTCAACAAACTATTTTCTTTTTGAGAAAAGCTTGTTAAAGAGATTAGACAAAAAATTGCCAATAAAAGTTTATTTCGTTTCATTCTATATAAATTGTGATGTTTATTCAAAATAAGAAAAAGTATCTCCTTCTTTAATTTTTAAAAGTGATTCATAAATCATTTTGATTACGTTTTCAACATCATCTCTATGAACCATTTCTACAGTGGTATGCATGTATCTTAAAGGTAGTGAGATTAATGCAGATGCAACACCTCCATTGCTATACGCAAAAGCATCTGTATCTGTACCTGTTGCTCTAGACAATGCAGAACGTTGAAAAGGAATTTTATTGGTTTCTGCAGCATCAATAATTAAATCTCTTAATTTTTGTTGTACAGCTGGAGCGTAAGCAATAACAGGTCCTTTACCAATTTCTAAATGACCAGCTTTTTTCTTTTCAATCATTGGTGTTGTAGTGTCGTGAGTTACATCTGTAACAATAGCAACATTTGGTTTAATGGTTTGGGTAATCATTTCTGCACCTTTTAAACCAATTTCTTCTTGTACAGAATTGGTAATGTATAAACCAAAAGGTAGTTTAACATTATTCTCTTTTAAAAGACGCCCAACTTCTGCAATCATAAAGCCACCCATTCTGTTGTCTAAAGCTCTACAAACAAATTTATCTCCATTTAAAACATGAAATTCATCTGGATATGTAATTACACAACCCACGTGGATTCCTAATGCTAAAACTTCGTCTTTATTTGCACAACCTACATCAATTGTAATATTATCTGGTTTTGGTGCTTGCTCATCAGATTTATCTCTGGTATGTATTGCTGGCCAACCAAAAACACCTTTTACAATTCCGTTTTTTGTATGGATATTTACAATTTTACTTGGTGCAATTTGATGGTCTGAACCTCCATTACGAATCACATAAATTAAGCCATTATCAGAAATGTAGTTAACATACCAAGAAATTTCATCTGCATGCCCTTCAATAACTACTTTGTATTTTGCATCAGGATTGATAACTCCTACTGCAGATCCATACGTGTCTGTTATAAAGCTGTCTACATAAGGTTTTAGGTAGTCCATCCAAATTTTTTGACCTTCCCATTCATAGCCAGTTGGAGCTGCATTATTTAAGTATTTTTCTAAAAATGAAAGAGATTTTTCATTTAAAATCGATTTATTCGCCATTATTTATTGTTTTGTAATTGTATTAATATTACTTCTAATTGTAAAAATAAAACGATTTTTTCAACTATTCTTACAATTTAATCTTAAATATTGTAACATTGAACTTAATTGCATTACTAATAAAAGAATCTTAAAAACTACAAAACCTATGAAATTTATAAAAACAACATTTTTGCTACTGTCAATGATTTTATTAGTTAACTGTACCACTAAAGTTGAAGGAACATCAGAGTTTCATCCTGATTTTAAAATTGGAAAAAAAGGGTTTAGAAAAGCGTTAAAAAAAGAAATTAACTATGATGATTTGACAATAGGAACGTATTACACCAAAAAGAATAATATTGCTGAAGAAAAAGGGTTGAATTTAACGTTTAAAGTTTCAGGTGATGGTTTTACGAATAATGAAGAAATAAATAATAAAGCTGATTATTTAGCAGTTCAAGTAAAAAAATACCTGCTTAACCTAGAAAAATACGATTATGTAAATATTATCTTTGAAAACGAGAAAGAAGAGAATGACATTAAAAAATCATCATCAATAAAAATTAAAAGAAAATTATAACCAAACTAGCATGAAATTAAGAATACAAAATTTAACAAAAACGTATAAAAACGGAGTAAAAGCTATTGACGATTTAAGCATAGAAATTGGTACAGGAATGTTTGGTTTATTAGGGCCAAATGGTGCTGGAAAATCTTCTTTAATGAGAACTATTGCAACTTTGCAAAGTCCAGATTCTGGAAGTATTATGTTTGGTGATATTAATGTTTTAGAAGATAATATGTCTTTAAGAAAAGTGTTGGGGTATTTGCCTCAATCTTTTGGAGTATATCCAAAAATGTCTGCAGAAGATTTGTTATATTATTTTGCAACTTTAAAAGGGGTATCAAGTAAATCTGATAGGCAAAATATTGTAAAAGAAGTTTTAGAAATTACCAATTTATATGAAGTAAGACATAAACATGTTGCTGGTTATTCAGGTGGTATGAAACAACGTTTTGGAATTGCACAGTTGTTATTAAATAATCCTAAATTAATTATTGTTGATGAACCAACTGCTGGTTTAGATCCTGCAGAAAGACATCGATTTTTAAATGTTTTGCGCGAAGTTGGTACCAATTGTACTGTTATTTTTTCTACGCATATTGTAGAAGATGTAAAAGAATTGTGCAACGAAATGGCTATTTTAAACGGAGGTAAAATCTTAAAACACACCACTCCTCAAGAAGCCACAAAAGAACTAGAAGGTAAAATTTGGAAGAAAATTATCAATAGAGATGATTTAGAAGAAAATGAAAATCAGTTTAATATTTTATCAACGAACTACAATCAAGATAATACGTTAAATATTAGAGTTTATGCAGAGGTGCAACCTTCTGATGATTTTGTAGCAGTTGCTCCTCAATTAGATGATGTTTATTTTATAGCCTTAAAACAAGATGAACCTGAATTGGTTACAGGCAATTAGTATTAAAATTTAAGCTCGTAAATCAACAGACTTTTATCAAACTTCAATTTCAAAAACATGTTTTCAACAATATTTAAGCAAGAATTAAAATACTGGTTCAAAAAGCCTGTATTTTATATTTATGCAGCTATATTTTTCTTTTTAGCATTTTTTATATCAGCAACATCTGCTGGTATTTGGGATGTAATTATAGGTACAACTGGTTCTTCTCGAATTGTAAATTCGCCTATTAACGTATTAGGAAACTTTAATGGCTTAACTACATTTATTTTTTTCTTATTTCCATCAATAATTGGAGTTTCTATCTATAGAGATTTTAAAAGTGAAATGCACACCATTTTATATTCTTATCCTTTTACAAAAGCAAACTACTTGTTTGCTAAGTTTTTTAGCGGAATTGTTGTTGTTTCTGCAATTGTATTTGTTATTGCAATAGGTATGTTTATTGGTTTTCGTTTTCCAGGAACAAATTCAGAAATTGTTGGCAGCTTTAGTTTTATGGCGTATGTAAAATCTTATGTCTTCTTTATTTTACCAAATATTCTATTTTTTGGAGCATTTGTTTTTGCAATAGTTACCTTTTCAAGAAACATTGGTGCTGGTTTTATTTCGGTAATTATTTTGTTGTTTTTTCAAGGTACTATTAACAATGTTTTATCTGGTACAGATAATGAAACACTTATGGCTATT
Organism: uncultured Polaribacter sp.; assembly: GCA_963973485.1. Lineage (GTDB taxonomy): Bacteria > Bacteroidota > Bacteroidia > Flavobacteriales > Flavobacteriaceae > Polaribacter. Next base: position 14,747 of record CAXBAC010000006.1, read on the forward strand.
CTAGATCCATTTGGTTTTGAAGCGTTAAATCAGTACACGAAATACTGGACAATGTCTGAGCAAAATGAATTGCAAATTCCTATAAAAGAATTGGTGTTGTACAACAGATTGTTTTGGTTATTAGTTTCTTCATTGATTTTTGGTTTGGTGTATAAGTATTTTAAATTCAGTCAAAATGCAATTACAATTTCTTTCAAAAAAATAAAACCAGAACGTGTTACAAAAAGAAATTTTAACGGAATTACAAGAATAAATTTACCACAAGTTTCTCATAATTATTCATTTGTGAATAACTTAAAAACGATGTGGAAGTTGTCTAACATCGATTTTAAATTTATACTAAAAAGCATTCCTTTTATTTGTATTTTAATTGTAGGAATTTTGCTTTTAATAGCAACATTATTTACAGTAGGAGAAATCTTTGGAACAAGCACACTTCCTGTAACTTGGCAAATGTTAAGTAGTGGAGGTGTTTTTAGTGTTTTGGTGATTAATATTTGTACATATTTATATGCAGGTATTTTAATTCAAAGAGCAGAAACTGCCAAAATAAATCATTTAGTAGATAGTACTCCAGTTCCAAATTGGACTTTGCTATTCTCTAAATTCATTGCTTTACTAAAAATGCAACTCGTTTTATTAGCAGTAATTATGATTGCTGGAATGTTGTTTCAAACCTATAATGGATATTATAATTATGAAATTGGGCATTATGTTAAAGAGTTATTTGGTCTAAATTTCCTAAATTATATTGTTTGGGCATTATTATCAATATTCATTCAAACAATAATAAAAAATCAATATTTAGGTTTTTTTGTTATTTTAATTTTAGCAATAGGTATTCCTTTTTTATCTGTTATTGGTATAGAGTTGGCTGTTTTTAAATACAATGAAGGTCCTGGTTTTAGTTATTCTGATATGAATGGTTATGGCTCTTCATTACCAAGATATTTATTGTATAAGTTTTATTGGGTTTTAGGAGGAACTTTATTACTAATATTAAGTCTTTTAATGTGGGTAAGAGGTTTGCCAAGTTCTTTTGCAGAACGAGTTTATATAGCAAAACAACGTTTTAAAGCACCTCAAATAACTGCATTTATGGTTGTGTTTGTTGCTTTCTTTTCCATAGGGATTTCTATCTTTTTAGCTACAAAATCAGATAGTAATAATTCTTCATCTAAACAGGCTGAATTAAATGCTGTAAAATGGGAAAAAACCTATAAGAAATACGAAAATTATTCGCAACCTAGAGTAGTTGCTGTAAATGCAGACGTACATATTTATCCAAAGAAAAGAACTTTTGAAGCCTCAGCAATTTATACGTTGGTTAATAAAACAGATAAAGCTATTGATAGTATTTTCTTAAATCATAACTCTTTAGAAAGTTCTTTTGAGTTTAATATTGCAAATAAATTAGTTTTAGAAGACACTGTTTTTAATTTTGATATTTATCAATTTGATAAAAAAATAAAACCTGGAGATTCTCTACAATTAACAATTCATGTAAAAAGTAACGAGAACACATTATTTCAACAAAAATCACCTGTTTTAGAAAACGGAACATTTATAAATAATTCTATGTTTCCTAACCTTGGGTATACTTCTGCAGGAGAATTGAGAGATAATAGAACTCGTAAAAAGTACGATTTACCACCGAATAATTTACAAAAACATCCCTCAGATTCTACTGCTTTAGGAAATACTTATATTTCTAAAGATTCAGATTGGATAGATTTTGAAGCGACTGTATCAACATCAAAAGATCAAATTGCAATTGCTCCTGGTTATTTACAGAAAGAGTGGGAGGAGAATGGGCGTAAATACTATCACTATAAAATGGATAGTAAAATATTGAATTTCTTTGCATTCAATTCAGCCAGGTATGAGGTTAAAAAAGAAATGTGGAATGGAATTAGTTTAGAAATTTACTACCATAAACCACATACTTTTAATTTAGATAGGATGATGAGAGGTATTAAGGCTTCATTAACTTATAATTCAGAAAACTTTAGTCCTTATCAACATAAACAAGTTAGAATTATTGAGTTTCCAAGAACACAAGGCACGTTTGCACAATCGTTTGCAAATACAATTCCGTTTTCTGAAGGTTTTGGTTTTATTGCAAATGTAGATGATGAAAATGATGATGGTGTAGATTATCCTTTTGCAGTAACTGTGCATGAAGTTGCACATCAATGGTGGGCTCATCAAGTAATTGGAGCAGATGTTTTAGGAGCTACAATGCTTTCTGAAAGTTTATCTGAATATGTTGCTTTAAAGGTTCTAGAAAAAGAAAATGGAAAAACCAAAATGCGTGCCTTTTTAAAAGAAGCTTTAGATAGTTATTTGTTGCAAAGAACTTTTGAGAGCAAACGAGAAAAACCATTAATGTATAATGATGGCCAAGGTTATATTCGTTATCAAAAAGGTTCTTTAGTTTTTTATGCTTTGAGTGATTATATAGGCGAAGAAAACTTAAATGGCGCTTTAAAAAAATATGTAGAAAAAGTTAAGTTTCAAGAACCTCCTTACACAACATCTATAGAAATGGTTGATTTTATTAAAGAAGTTACTCCAGATTCTTTGCAATATGTAATTCATGATATGTTTGAAACCATCACTTTATATCAAAACAAAATTGTTGATGTAACAGCAACACCTTTGGAAAATGGTAAATATCAAGTTGATATTAATTTTGAAGTTTCTAAATATAGAAATGATGAAAAAGGTAATAAATATTATGGTAAAAAAGTAGGAGATACACTTGTGTATAAAGCACCAGAAGAAACAAAAGAAATTTTATCTGTTAAACTTAATGACTATATAGATGTTGGTATTTTTACGGAAGAAGAAATAGATGGTAAAAAGAAAGAAGTAGTTTTATATTTACAAAAACATAAAATTACTGCAATAAATAATAAAATTTCAATTATTGTAGATCAAAAAC
>CAXBAC010000007.1:0-17400 GCA_963973485.1 uncultured Polaribacter sp.
CGTTTGCAAAATCTATGGCTGGAATTGGAGCTTTTTTAGCAGGTGATAAAGATGTAATACAGTTTTTACAATACAACTTACGTTCACAAATGTTTGCAAAATCTTTACCAATGGCAATGGTAAAAGGCGCATTAAAACGTCTAGATATGATTAGAACCATGCCAGAGTTAAAAGAGAAGTTGTGGGAAAATACAAGAAATTTACAATCTGGGTTAAGAAATGCAGGTTTCGATCTTGGAACAACACAAACTTGTATAACTCCTGTTTTCTTACAAGGTGATATTCCAGAAGCTATGGCAATGGTTAATGATTTAAGAGAAAATCATGGAATATTCTGTTCTATAGTAGTGTATCCTGTTATACCTAAAGGGTTAATTATTTTAAGATTAATACCTACAGCAACACACACACAAGAAGATATTGACGAAACCATAACTGCTTTTTCTGCAATTAGAGAAAACTTAGAAAATGGAACCTATAAAAAAATTGCAGCAGCAAGCTAAAATATAAAAATTTATTGATTTCAAAGCCGAACAAATTGTTCGGCTTTTCTATTTTTTACACTTAAAAATTACAACTATAAATTGTTAAAATATTGTATATGTGTCTTTTACTATTTTTATTTAAAATAAATCTAAATAAATTTTGAAGAAGTTTATTTGAGAACTATATTTGCAAAAAAATATTATTTTAAATTAATCTAAATAAAATGAGAAAAACATTTTTATCAATTACAGCAGTAATTTTACTTTTTACTTCATGTTCTAATGACACTAATGAAGTTAATATAATTGAAGAACCAGCAACGTATTCTTTTCAAAGAAATGGAGCAACAACAGTAAGCTTTTCTGGGCAAACTACAAGAATACAAATGGGTAATGATTTGGTAGCATCTTTATTAGATCCTACAGAAACAGCAAGTTCTTTAAAAGCAAAATATGCACATAATGAAGGTGAAAATAATTTTGATAATGCTTCATTAAACGCTTCTTCAAAAAATATAAAAACCAAAGTTGCAGCTTCTGCAGACTATTTTTCAGCAAATACAACTACTGCTTTAACAATTAGAAATGAATTTGAAGGTTGGATTGATACTCAAGTAAATGATGTTTTTCCATTTTGGTCTGCGAATGCTTCTAGAGGTAATGCAGGACAATTGCAAGAAGCAGGTGGTGGAGCAATTCGTTATGTAGATGCAAAAGGTTTAGAGTTAAATCAACTTATTATGAAAGGATTAATTGGTGCTTTAATGTTAGATCAAATGTTAAATAATTATTTGAGTCCAGCTGTTTTAGACGCTGGTTCTAATAGAACTAACAATGATGCAAATATATTAGTTGATGGAAAAAATTACACAACTATGGAGCATTATTGGGATGAAGCTTTTGGTTATTTATATGGTAACGAATCTGATGCTGCAAACCCTACTTATTTTGTTGATGAATTTTTAAACAAATATGTAGGTAGATTAAACAATGATGTTGATTTTGAAGATATGCCAGAGGAAATTTATGATGCATTCAAACTTGGTAGAGCTGCAATTGTTGCAAAAGATTATGAAACTAGAGATGCTCAAGCAGAAATCATCAAAGAAAAAATTTCTGAGATTATGGGAATAAGAGCTGTGTATTATTTACAACAAGCTAAATTATTTTTACCAAATGATAAAGGAACTGCTTTTCATGATCTATCAGAAGGTATAGGTTTTATTTACAGTTTACAGTTTACAAGAATGCCATATTCTAACAACCCATACTTTACAAGAGCAGAAGTTCAAACTTTTATAGATACTTTATTGGCTGGCGATGGTTTTTGGGATATTACCAATACAACACTAGATGAAATGTCTGTTGAAATAGCTTCTAGGTTTAACTTTACTATCAACCAAGCTAAGAGTTAAATTTTATAAAAAAAGAAATAATGAAGAGTCATTTTCCTGACTTTTCATTATTTTTGTGTCTTTATTTAGAATAAATAGAAATAACATGATCAAAAAAATAGCAATTTTAATTTTAACGGTTGGTATCTTTGCAAACTGCAGTTCTTCTGATGAAGAAAATATACCATCAACAAGTTTTGATAGAGGTGCCATGTTAACAAATTTGGCAGATAATATCATTATTCCATCATACCAAAACTTTAGAGTAACAATGAATACGCTTAAAGCTGATGGAAGTGTTTTTGTAGAAACTCCAACTCAAGACAACTTAAATAAATTAAGAATTTCTTGGAAAGCAGCGTATAAAAGCTGGCAAAATATAGAAATGTACAATTTAGGTGAAGCAGAGAATCTTCAGTATAAATTTTACATGAATATTTACCCATTATCAGTTACAGATGTAGAAAATAATATAGCATCTGGAAATTACGACTTGGCTATCGCAAACAATCATGATGCGCAAGGTTTTCCTGCATTAGATTACTTGTTGTATGGTGTTGCAAATACTGATGCTTCAATCTTAGAAAAATATACTACAGATGCAAATTCACAAGGGTATAAAACATATCTTACAGATGTATTAAATCAAATGAGTACATTAACGAATCAAGTAGTTAGTGATTGGGAAACTTCTTACAGAAGCGAATTTATTTCAAGTACTTCAAATACAGCTACAAGTGCTGTAAACAAGTTGGTAAACGATTACGTATTTTATTATGAAAAAGGTTTAAGAGCAAATAAAATAGGGATACCTGCAGGTATTTTCTCAGCAGATGCTTTGCCAGAAAAAGTAGAAGCTTTTTACAATAATGAAATTTCAAAAGAGTTGGCTTTAGAGTCTTTACAGGCTGTTGTTAATTTATTTGAAGGTGCCAATGGAACTGGCTTAGAAGAGTATTTAGAGGCTTTAGATAGAGAGGATTTAGCAACTGCAATTTCAGCTCAATTTATTTCAGCTAAAACTCAAATAGAGAACTTAAATCCAAGTTTTTCTGTGCAAGTTAGTTCTGATAATTCGCAAATGACTTTAGCATATGACGAATTACAAAAAGCTGTTGTTTTACTAAAAGTAGATATGTTACAAGCTTTTAACATAAGTGTAGATTATGTTGATGCTGATGGTGATTAACAAATAACACAATTAAAAAATATAAACTAAAAGTTACTCTCATAAAGTTTAACTTTTAGTTTTTTGTATGATAACATTCATGAAAAAATATTGTTCAAAACACACAAATGCAGCTCCTTTAGCTGTATTTCGTGTGTTATTTGGTATAATGATGTTATTTAGCATTGTTCGTTTTTGGGCAAATGGTTGGATTGAAAAACTCTACTTAACACCTAGTTTTCACTTTTCATATTATGGATTCAGTTGGGTAAAACCTATAGGAAATTACACTTATTTATTGTTCGTAATTTGTGGTTTATCAGCAATTTTTGTTGCCTTAGGTTATAAATATAGAGTTGCTATAATTACGTTTTTTTTATCGTTTACTTACATTGAGTTAATGGATAAAACTACGTATTTAAATCATTATTACTTTATAAGTATTCTAAGTTTTTTGTTGATTTTTTTACCAGCAAACGCCTATTTTTCTGTAGACAACATCAAACGAAAAAAAACTTTTTTGAGCGTACCAAAATGGACTACAGATAGTATAAAGTTGCTTTTAGCTATTGTATATTTTTATGCAGGACTGGCTAAAATAAATTCAGATTGGTTGTTTAGGGCAATGCCATTAAAAATTTGGCTTCCATCTAAATACGATTTACCTTTTATAGGAAACAATATTATGCAACAAGATTGGTTTCATTTTGCAATGAGTTATGGTGGTTTGTTGTACGATTTATGCATTCCGTTTTTATTGTTATACAAAAGAACACGAATGTTTGCATTTGTTTTAGTGGTTTTTTTCCATGTATTTACAAGAGTTTTATTTCCAATAGGGATGTTCCCTTTTATAATGATTATTGCTACACTTATCTTTTTTGACGCATCTTTTCATCAGAAGATAATTTATCAATTGAAAAAGATATTTAGAACATCAAAAGAAATAGCTGCACAAACTGCTTATCAATTTACTTACGTTCAACAAAAAATTATTTTACCTATACTTCTCGTATTTTTTGTATTGCAAATAAGTATTCCTTGGCGTAATTTATTATATCCAGGAGAATTATTTTGGACAGAAGAAGGATACCGATTTTCTTGGCGAGTAATGTTGATGGAAAAAGCAGGTTACACCACTTTTACAGTTGTAAATGGTAAAACAGGTGATAAATTTAAAGTAGACAACAAAGATTTCTTGAGCTCTTTTCAAGAAAAACAAATGAGTTTTCAGCCAGATTTTATTTTAGAATATGCGCATTATTTAGGAGATCATTTTAAAAGTCAAGGGCACAAAAACGTTGAGGTTTATGCAGATAGTTTTGTTGCTTTAAATGGACGATTAAGTACAAGATATGTAAACCCTAAGGTAAATTTATATCAAGAAAAAAGATCTTTTAAACACAAAGATTGGATTTTACCATTTACCTCACCAATACAAATTAAAGGCATCTAATGATTCAAAAAAAATACATTTTTTTATTCTTTTTATTTACAACAATTACCTGTTTTAGTCAGTATGTTGTTAATGGAACAATACAAAACTCAAAAGGTCTGCCTTTAAATAAGGTGCAAATTTATAACGAAACTGGTGGTTTGTTAGCTGAGTCTAATCCTTTGGGTAAATTTAGTTTTACAACAAAAAGTGAAGCTCTTCCTTTAATTATCTATTTAGAAAACTACGAGTTAAAAAATAAATACATCACTAAAGAAGAATTCAAAAACCTTACAATTGTTTTAGAGGAATTTTCGCAACAACTTTCAGAGGTTCAGATAAAAGCTAGAAAACAACGTGTTTTTGAATTAAAGAGATTGAAAGATGTAGAAGGCACATCAATTTACGCTGGTAAAAAAACAGAAGTAATATTGGTAAATCAATCTACAGCAAATTTAGCAACTAACAATGCTAGGCAAATTTACAATCAAATTGCGGGCCTAAATATTTTTGAAAATGATGATGCAGGTTTGCAACTGAATATTGGAGGTAGAGGTTTAGATCCTAATAGAACAGCAAATTTCAATACCAGACAAAATGGTTATGATATTAGTGCAGATGTTTTGGGTTATCCAGAAAGTTATTACACTCCAGCTTCTGAGGCTTTACAGGAAATTCAAATTGTAAGAGGTGCAGCATCTTTGCAATATGGAACACAGTTTGGTGGGCTTATTAATTTTGTGATGAAAAAGCCAAATGCCAATAAAGAATTAGAAGTAATCACTAGAAATACAGTTGGTAGTTTTGGTTTGTTTACTAATTTTACAAGTTTAAGTGGTACAAAAAATAAGCTGAGTTATTATGCGTACTACAACTACAAAACTGGTGATGGTTTTAGACCAAATTCAAACTTCGATTCTAAAAATGCTTATTTTCATTTAGGATATGATTTTAATAAAAATACTGATTTAGCTTTAGAAGTTACCTATTTAGACTATTTAGCAAAACAAGGAGGTGGTTTAACAGATACTATGTTTGAGAATGATCCTTACCAAAGTAACAGAACAAGAAACTGGTTTCAGGTAAATTGGTTGTTATACAACTTAAAGTTAAATCACAACTTTAACGATAGCGCCAAGTTTAGTTTTCAATTATTTGGATTAAATGCTTCTAGAAAAGCAGTTGGATTTAGAGTATCAAGAGTGGCAACACCAGATGATTTTAATGCAAGAGATTTAATTATTGGCGATTTCAATAATTTTGGATTCGAGGCAAGATTTATAAAAAACACAAAGCTTTTTAATAAGAACACCACATTTTTAATTGGTACAAAATACTATAAGGCAGACAATAATTCGTTTCAAGGACCAGGAACAAATGGGAGTGATGCCAATTTTTCATCAGCAATTGATGAATATCCAAACTATAGATTTCAATCAAATTTCGATAATCCAAATGAAAACATAGCATTATTTGGAGAGAATGTGCTGTATTTGAATAAAAAAATATCAATTACACCAGGTTTTCGATTAGAGTACATTAATACAGGAAGCAATGGAACAAAAAAAAGAACCAACTTTGATGGTGCAGGAAATCCTATAGGAAGTGTAGAAGAATCTGATAATATTTCTAAAGAACGTTTTTTTGCATTATTTGGAGTTGGGTTTAGTTATAAAAAGAATACATCATTAGAAATGTATGCAAACATTTCTCAAAACTACAGATCAATTACCTTTTCTGATGTAAATATTGTAAACCCATCCAATGCAATTGATAGCAATTTAGAAGATGAGAAAGGTTTTACTGCAGATTTGGGAGTTAGAGGAAACATCAATAAAAAAATATCTTATGATGTAAATGCATTTGCATTGTTTTACAATAACAGAATTGGAGATGTTTTTACGAGAATTCCACCTGTAAATAATGTTGGGCTTTTAAGAACAAATGTTGGTAAAGCAAGAATTTTAGGAATTGAGTCTTTGTTAGACTTTAATCTAAAAAAGATATTAGATATGTCTAATAAATTCACATTTAATTACTTTATAAATACTGCTTTAATCAACTCAAAATATACGGCTTCTATTCAAAATGATATTGTAGGTAAAAAAGTAGAATTTGTACCAGATGTAAACTTAAAAACAGGCATAACTTTTGGTTTCGAAAACTATTTGTTAAGCGTTCAATACAGTTATTTATCAGAACAATTTAATGATGCATCAAACTCTACAACAGCAGATGCTTCTAATGCTGTTAGAGGACCAATTCCAGCTTATGATATTTTAGATGTTTCAATGTCTTATAAATATAAATTTTTAAAACTAGAAGCTGGTGTAAATAATTTATTAAACAAAAGCTATTTTACAAGAAGAGCTTCAGGGTATCCAGGTCCAGGTATTATACCATCAGCACCAAGAAATTACTACACTACATTACAGATAAGTATATAGAAAATTTTATTTAGCATTTAATAGTATTTTTTATGAAGTTTTTAAGTCCTTAAAATAAAGAATTTCAATAATTATATCGTAAATTTGCTCGCAATTATACTCTAATTGCATCATGATAGCACACAATAACAAAATTTTAGGAGAAGGTTTAACTTACGATGACGTACTTTTAGTACCCGCTTTTTCTCAAGTACTTCCAAGAGAAGTAAGTATTCAAACAAAATTTACTAGAAATATTACCATTAATGTACCTATAGTTTCTGCAGCTATGGATACAGTTACAGAATCTTCATTAGCAATAGCTATGGCAAGAGAAGGAGGTATTGGAGTTTTACATAAAAACATGACTATAGATCAGCAAGCGCAAGAAGTACGTAAAGTAAAACGTGCAGAAAGTGGTATGATTCTAGACCCTGTAACTTTACCTTTAACAGCAGTTGTTTCTGATGCTAAACAGCAAATGAAAGAGCACAGTATTGGTGGTATTCCTATTGTAGATAAAGATGGTGCTTTAAAAGGTATTGTTACCAATAGAGATTTACGTTTTGAGCATAATAATAACAGACCAATTGCAGAAGTAATGACAAGTGAAAACTTAGTTACTGCAGATGTTGGAACTTCTTTAAATGATGCTGAAAAAATATTACAGAATTACAAAATCGAAAAACTTTTAATTGTTGATAAAGATTATAAACTTAAGGGGTTAATAACATTTAGAGATATTACTAAAGTTACTCAAAAACCAATTGCAAATAAAGATTCTTATGGTAGATTAAGAGTTGCAGCAGCATTAGGGGTAACTCCAGATGCAGTAGATAGGGCAGAAGCTTTAGTAAAAGCAGGAGTAGATGCAGTAATTATAGATACAGCTCATGGCCATACAGAAGGTGTTGTAAAAGTATTAAAAGCCGTTAAAGAAAAGTTTCCAGAATTAGATGTAGTTGTAGGTAATATTGCAACACCAGAAGCTGCTAAATATTTAGTAGAAGCTGGTGCAGATGCTGTAAAAGTAGGTATTGGTCCAGGTTCTATTTGTACAACAAGAGTAGTTGCAGGTGTTGGTTTTCCTCAATTCTCAGCTGTTTTAGAAGTTGCAGAAGCTATAAAAGGAAGTGGAGTTCCTGTAATTGCAGATGGAGGAATTCGTTATACAGGTGATATACCAAAAGCACTTGCTGCAGGTGCAGATTGTGTAATGTTAGGATCTTTATTAGCGGGTACAAAAGAATCTCCTGGAGAAACTATTATTTATGAGGGTAGAAAATTCAAATCTTATAGAGGTATGGGGTCTGTAGAAGCTATGAAACAAGGTTCTAAAGACAGATACTTTCAAGATGTAGAAGATGATATTAAAAAACTAGTTCCAGAAGGAATTGTTGGTAGAGTACCTTATAAAGGAGAACTTTATGAAAGCATTCATCAGTTTATTGGTGGTTTAAGAGCAGGTATGGGCTATTGTGGAGCAAAAGATATACCAACTTTAAAAGAGACTGGAAAATTCGTAAGAATTACAGCAAGCGGAATTAATGAAAGTCATCCACATGATGTTGCCATAACAAAAGAAGCACCAAATTATAGTAGGAGGTAGGTCTTACTTAACAAATATATTTCTAAAACTTTTCTTTATTTTAAACGATAGAGAAAAGTTTTTTTGTTTTCATAAAGTTCTGTTAAAGAACTTTTTGTGTGTAACAACTCTTAAGAGCATTCGTCCTATAAGAAATCAATACAAACAATATACATTTATGAAAATAAAAGAAAATAACAAGGTAGAAAAAAACAGTAATCCAGGAGAAATATACTTACCAAAAAGAAATGCTTGGAATACAAGAAGAAAATATAACTACAAATACATTACTACTGTATTTTAGTTTGATATTAGTTAGTTTTAATAGTTGAAAAGAGCCAAAATGATTATATTTTTGGCTCTTTTTTTATTAAGTTTTAATTCTTTTTATTAGGTATTTTATCTCTTTCTATTTTACCTTTTTTGATAGCTTTATAATTTTCATAACAATCTAAAACTGCTTCTATCATTTGTAGGTCAGAAGCTTTTCTTATAAAATATTCAGAGTAACTACAGTCTGTTAATAATTCTGTTAATTCTTGTCTATCCATGTCTAAATACTCCATCATTACCTCTCTATCAAACTTACCAGCAAGCATTTTACGTAAATCGTCTTCTTTTTTTAATTTCTGGAGTTTTTTAAGTTGTTTGGGTTTTTTACCAAATAAATTATATAAAAAATCTACAGGTTGAAATAATGCAGATAAAGGTGAAGAAAAATCTCTTTTTTGAGCTCTTCCCACTTCATAGGTTTGTTTCAAACCATTGATTTGAATTCTTGTAAATCGATCTTTAGGAACTTGTTTTACGTCAATTTCTAATACCCCAATTAATTTGGTAGATTTTATAACCACCTCTTTAATTTCTTCTGGTTTTTCATAAAGTGCAATCTCTAATTCATTACCCTTTAATAAATCATTAGTAATTTTTAATTTAATTGATGAAAACCCTAAATAAGAAACTAAAATAGTATCGTTAACACGAGTTGGTAATTCAAAATAACCTTTATCATCAGTAATAGTACCTTGTACCGTATTTAAATTAAGAACGTGTGCTGCACTAAGTACACTATTATTTTCGGCGTGAATAATTTGCCCTTTTAATATGGTTTTTTGGATGCTATCATTTTGAGAAAATAAACCTAAGCTCAAAAATAAAGCGAATAAGAGGATTGTTCTTTGCATAAAAACAAAATTAAGTATAAAACTGATTAGAAAGGTTAATTTTTTGTGAAGAAGTAAAAAAAATCTATAAAGTGCGCACGAGAAGATTCGAACTTCCACAAACTTGCGTTTACAGCCCCCTCAAGGCTGCGCGTCTACCAGTTTCGCCACGTGCGCTTTAGTTAAAACTAAAAAAGTTAAGCTAAAAGCTTAACTTTTTTGTTGTGACCGGGCTGGGGCTCGAACCCAGGACCCTCTCCTTAAAAGGGAGATGCTCTACCAACTGAGCTACCAGGTCAAAAATTTTGAGATGCAAATATACTATCAATCATTGGAAAGTGAAATATAAAATTGAATAATTTTTATCGATATTTGTTTAAAATTTTATTTATGAAAATTGTACTATTAGGTTACATGGCATCTGGAAAATCTAGTATAGGTAAATTACTATCTAAGTCTTTAAATATCAATTTTATAGATTTAGATGACTACATAATTGAAAAAGAGAAAAAATCTATTTCTTCTATTTTTAAAGATAAGGGAGAAATTTATTTTAGACGAATTGAACATTTGTATTTGAAAGAAATTCTAGAAAATTGCTCTAATTTTATACTTTCTTTAGGTGGTGGAACACCTTGTTACGCAAATAATATGGAAAGTATCAAAGAAAAAAATATTAATTCTTTTTACTTGCAAGCCAACATTCCGACTTTAGTAAGTAGATTAATTAAAGAGAAAAGTGATAGGCCCTTAATTGCAAATTTAGATGATGAGCAAATACCAGAGTTTATTGCAAAGCATCTTTTTGAAAGAAGGTTTTTTTACGAGCAAGCAAAACATACTTTAAAAATCGACAATAAAACAAAAGAGGCAATTACTACAGAAATAAAACAATTATTAGACTAAATAAGCTTTTGCATCATTTTTAGAAAATTCTACTTGTATGTGTTCTTTTATAGACGTAGATAAAGAAACCCCTTTAAAGTCTGCTTTTACAGGATATTTTTTATGATTTCTATTGACTAAAACAGCTGTTTTAAATCTTTTTAAAGGTACATTTAAGAAATGTTTTACACCATATATTAATGTAGTACCTGAGTTTAAAACATCATCAACCAAAACTAAAGATTTATTTTTATACTCAGATATTTCTAAAGAAGTAGTAATTGATTCTAAAGGTTTTTTCTTATTTATAAATACTTCGCAAGTAACAATTTTTAAGGTAGATATTTCTTCTAGAGTCGCAACTAATTTTTTAGCAAAAATAAAGCCATTACCAACAATACCAGCAATAATTACTTCTTTTTCGTTACTATTACTTTCATAAATTTGATAAGCAATACGTTTTACTTTTTGATTAATTTGCTCTTGATTTAATATTAAATTTGCTTCTGTGGTCATATGTCTTCTGTAAAATCTTCTATATCTCTTCTATCTTTTTTTGTTGGCCTTCCAGTTCCTTTTTTACGATAATAATCTTTTGAGTATTTTAAAAGCTCGTTTTTTTGAAACTCTTCTTTTGGTGTAACATCTTTTCTGTATAAATCTACCAATTTTGCACCAACTCTACTTTCGGGTAAATCTAAAACTTTTATTTGATAATTTATTTGGTTTTTTCTAACCCTAATGAGCTCGTTTCCAAAGACCTCTTTAGATGGTTTTACATTAGCGTTTTCAATCTTAACTTGCCCTTTTTTACAGGCGGTTGTAGCTATACTTCTTGTCTTAAAAACACGAATACACCACAAGTATTTATCAATTCTCATAAAAAAAGTTAAAATATATGTTTTGTCTTTTTACAAAGGTATAAAAATGGTAAATTGCGCCCACTAATTTTAGCTATAAATGAACAAATTAAAAAATATAATTGCATTATTAATTTTAGCCATTGCAGTTTATGCTTGTGGAGATGATAATTTTTTGCAAAACCCATTTGCAGATATAAACCATATTGCATTAGCAGAATCTGATAATGACTCAATTGTAAAGTTTTTACAAAATCATTATTATGATAAAGATGTTGATTCTATTAAACCATTAACTACTGGTAAAACATCAATGTTTAATGAAACAGATAACTTAAAAATTTTAGACGTAACAGAAAACACTATCGACTATAAATTATACGTTTATGTTGCACAACAAGGAAATTCTGGTTCTGACCCAGATAAAGGTTTTCCAACTGTAGTTGATTCTGTTTTTGTAAAATATGAAGGACGTACAATGTCTGGAACTAATTTTTCTGATACAAGCTTTGATAGTAATACTTCAGGAATTTGGTTTAATTTATTATCTGTTATTCGAGGTTGGTCTTATGGGTTTACCCAATTTAAAGGAGGTGAGTTAAAAAAAGGACCAAATGGAGGTGTTTTTAATGGGCCAATAACGTATTTAAATGGAGGAAAAGGGATTTTATTTATACCTTCTGGCTTAGCTTATCCTTCTTCTAACCCAAATAATCAAAGAAATAGTTTAGTAGATACTAACCTGATGTTTTTTATTGATTTACTAACCTTAGTTCCAGATACAGATCATGATAATGATAATATTCCTTCTATTTTAGAAGATATAGATGAGGATGGTATAGTAACAAACGATGATTCTGATGAGGATGGTTTTCCTGATTATTTTGATGTTGATGATGATGGTGATGGTACTTTTACAAAGGATGAAGATGCCAATAATGATGGAGATCCAACCAATGATTTCTCTGACCCTAACAAACCAAATACACCAGATTATTTAAATCCTGATATAAAATAATCTTTCGATTTTACTTTATAAAAAAAAAGCGCTTTCTAGTATTGAAAGCGCTTTTTTTTATATTTTATTCTTGTTCTTTTTGTAAAACAGATTCTTTTAAATTTAAAAACTTTGCATTCTTTTTCTTATTTAAATAATGTCTCAAAACACCACCTTTAACACTATTAACATCGAATTCTACAATAAAAGCCTCTGTGTCTATTTCGTGTATTAAACGATACATTTTTTTTATATCAATTCTATTAATAATAGTATGGATAATATCAAAATCTTTTGCTTGCCCTTTACTTCCAAAGCCAGAGCTACCTTTATAAATAGTTAAGCCAGTACCTAGCTGTTCTAAAATGGCAATTTTAATTAAATCATATTTTTTAGAAACAATAGTTACCCCTATAAAATCTTCAAAACCTTCTATAACTGTGTCTGTAACTTTTGCAGCAATAATATAGGTTAGAATAGAGTAGAGTGCAACTTCCATAGAAATTACAAATGCTGTAATACTAAATAAAATGATATTAAAAAGCATTATTACCTTACCTATACTTATTCCAAATTTATCATTTAAATATATTCCTAAAATTTCTGAACCATCTAAAACTGATCCATTTCTTATAGCAATACCAATTCCTGAGCCAACAAGTAAACCACCGAAAATAGATATTAGTAATTTATCATTTGTTATAGTTTGAAAATTTTCAAAATGAATAAACAGTGCTAAACCTAAAATACTTATTATCGATTTTATAACGATTCTTTTAGAAACTGTAAAAAAACCAAGAATTAAAAAAGGAATACTAAAAATAACTAACAAATAAGACATATTAATATCTACTTGTGTTCTTACTAAAAGTGCTATTCCTGTAACACCACCATCTAAAAATCCATTTGGTAATAAAAATGCTTTAAGTCCTAAACTAGCCAATACAATTCCAATAAAGACTTGTAAGTATTCAAAAAAATAATTATCAGATTTTATAGGCTTCATTTATTTTTTCTCCCTTCTTTTACAAGCTAATAAGGTGTTTTGTAATAACATTGCAATAGTCATTGGACCAACACCACCAGGAACAGGTGTAATATAATCAGATTTCTTTGAGACTTCATTAAAAGCCACATCACCAATTAATCGAAAACCTCTTTTTTTACTTGAGTCTGCAATTCTAGTAATTCCAACATCTATTACAGTAACGTTGTCTTTAACCATATCTGCTTTTAGAAATTCAGGAATACCAATTGCTGCTATAATAATATCTGCTTGTAGTGTAATTTCTTTTAAGTTTTTGGTTCTACTATGGCACATAGTTACAGTAGCGTTACCAACTTTTCTTTTTTGAGATAACAAAATACTCATTGGGCTACCAACAATATGACTTCTACCTAAAACAACAACATGCTTGCCAGAAGTTTCTACTTCATAACGATCTAACAATTCTAAAATTCCAAATGGTGTAGCAGAAATAAATGTAGGCAAGTTTAGTGCCATTTTACCTACATTAGTTGGATGAAAACCGTCAACATCTTTGTCTGGATGAACAGCCATAATAACTTTCTGTTCATCTATATGTTTAGGTAATGGCAACTGCACAATAAAACCATCTATATCATTATCAACATTTAAAACAGCAATTTCGTTTAGTAATTCTTCTTCTGTTATTTCTTCTGATAAACGAATTAAAGTAGATTCAAAACCAACTCTTTCGCATGCTTTTACTTTGGCGTTTACGTATGTGATGCTTGCACCATCATTACCAACAATAATTGCTGCTAAATGAGGTGGTTTTATATCTTGGTTTTTTAAATCGGTTACTTCTAAAGCAATTTCTTCTTTAATATCTGCAGCAGTTTTTTTACCATCTAATAAAATCATATTTTATTTTTTATACATTTTATAACCTTTTGGCGAAAGTTATTGAGTTGTTTAATAATTTAGGTTATTATTTTTTGATATAACTATTTATTCTGAAAATAAATATTTTTCATTGTATTTTACTTAAAATTAGTATTTTAAATACAAAAAAAAGCTGCACAAAGCAGCTTATTTATTATTTCATTCCTTGCATCATCTGCATCATTTTTTTACCTCCACCACCTTGCATCATTTTCATCATTTTACTCATTTGGTTGAATTGTTTCATTAACTGATTTACTTCTTGCACAGATGTTCCAGAACCTTTTGCGATTCTCTTTTTTCTACTAGCATTTATGGTTGCTGGTGTACTTCTTTCTGATGGAGTCATTGAGTGTATTATAGCTTCTATACCTTTAAAAGCATCATCATCTATATCTACATCTTTCATTGCTTTACCAGCTCCAGGAATCATACCCACCAAATCTTTCATGCTTCCCATTTTTTTGATTTGTTGGATTTGATTTAAAAAGTCATCGAAACCAAACTGGTTTTTAGCAATTTTCTTTTGGAGTTTTCTAGCTTCCTGCTCATCATATTGGTCTTGGGCTCTTTCTACTAAAGAAATAACATCTCCCATTCCCAAAATTCTGTCTGCCATTCTATCTGGATGAAATACATCTATTGCATCCATTTTTTCTCCTGTACCAATAAACTTAATTGGTTTGTCAACTACAGATTTAATAGATAATGCAGCACCACCTCTTGTATCTCCATCTAATTTTGTTAGCACAACACCATCAAAATTTAAAATATCGTTAAAAGCTTTTGCTGTATTTACTGCATCTTGTCCAGTCATAGAATCAACAACGAATAAAGTCTCTTGTGGTTGTATGGCTTTATGGATGTTGGAAATTTCTGTCATCATTTCTTGATCTACAGCCAAACGTCCTGCAGTATCAATAATCACAACATTTTTTCCATTTGCTTTGGCATGTTTTAATGCATTCTGAGAAATTTCTACAGGGTTTTTATTCCCTTCTTCTGCATACACTTCTACACCTATTTGCTCTCCAACAACTTGCAATTGATTAATTGCTGCAGGCCTGTAAACATCACAACCAACTAAAAGAACTTGTTTTGTTTTTTTAGTTTTTAGGTAATTTGCTAATTTCCCAGAAAAAGTGGTTTTACCAGAACCTTGTAAACCAGACATTAAGATTACAGTTGGTGAACCTCCTAAATTAATGCCAACAGTTTCACCTCCCATTAATTTGGTAAGTTCATCTTTTACCAATTTTACCATTAATTGGCCAGGATTTAATGTTGTTAATACATCTTGTCCTAAAGCTTCTTTTTGTACTTTTTTGGTAAACTCTTTAGCAATTTTAAAGTTAACATCGGCATCTAATAATGCTCTTCTAACTTCTTTTAACGTTTCTGCAACGTTAATTTCTGTTATTTGCCCATGACCTTTTAGAGTATGTAAGGCTTTATCTAGTTTATCACTTAAATTATTAAACATAATTTGTATTCGTTTTTTGGAAATACAAATATAAAAATAAGAGTTCGCTTATAAAAATTAAAAGACTCATTCTCGTTTTAAAAGTAGGCTAGAAAAGAAGTTTATTAAGTGTATAAAGATTGAAAATAGAAAAAGTAAAAAAGAATAGGTTAAAGTACTACTTAAATCTAAAAAGTTTTTGTTTGTAACTCACCATTTTCATTCAATAGAAAAACAGCATATATAAAAGGAATTAAACAAAGTAATTGAAAAATAAAATGTAATAATGTTAATATTTTTTTTGGGTGTTTATTTGCCCAATTTAGCGCCAAATAATTTACACCAATTAAACCAAAATATACAGCAGAAATATAACACCAAAAATCTACATTAATTAAATAATATATATAAACAATATTTAAGTCAATTGGGATGTTTCTTTTCCAAAAACCTAAAATTAAGAAAAACGGAATTAAGGCAAAGAAAAATAAGTGTGGTTTACGAATTAGTTTTTTCAATTAATACAATAATTTCAATGTTTCTAAATGATGTTCTGTATGATGTGCTGTCCACATAATTATTTCTCTTACAGTCATTTTACCCATAAGAGGATGTGGAATAACTAAAGTATCTAAATTACGTTCGCTAATTTTTTTAGTTTTGTACTGCAGTTTTTTTTGTTGAATTTGAAAACGAGTTAATAACCGTTTTCTTTCTGTAAGAGTTGGTTTTTTTAAGCCTTTGTTAAACAATTTAGCTTTTTCTTTATTCTCCAATAATTTTTGTTGATAGTTTTTTGCAACTGTTTCGTAGTTTCTTGTTTCTCTATTACAAGTACCAAATTTATACTTTAAGAAAAACCTAGGATAACTTAAAGCATTATTTAAGAGTTGTAGGCTATTAACCAAGTGTTGTATATGTTGGCCTGTAGACCATTTTCCTTCAGGACCTTTCTCCCAATTTTCTAGCGGTTGTTCCATAACCCAATTGATGAGTTCTTTGTGTTTTACCTCTAATAAATCTGCAATATCATTTTTATCCATTTTTAATAACAAAATAGTGTTGTTAAAAGTATGAAAATAAAATAGATTTACAAGAAAGATAATTTTTGAATAATTATGCTTTTAATGATCACTTAATTTTTTTTAAATATGAAATAAAATCTTATTTAATATTATGAATTTAATCTGTTTTAATAGCTTCTCTTGTAACCGAAACTTTTTTTAACAATCTGTTTAAAATTTCTAGTATAACAATTTGGTTTTCTAAAGTTGCATCTGCTAAAGAATTTGTTATAGTTTCATTAATAACAAGAGTTGTAGCAGGAGCATCTTGCATTGAATTATTTATTGCTTCAATTTTTGATAGTAATCTTGCTAAAATTTGCAAAATTTCTATTTGATTTAACTCTGTTCCTAAATCAATTAAATCGATATCTAATCTTATAAAGTTTAAATCTTCATTAGGTATTATTGCAGCATATAAGTTAGGACCATTAGATAAAATATCAATTTGTATTTCAATTCCGTTTGTTGGAACAGGATCTGGAACTAAAAAGTGGTCTTTAAAACTAGCAGTAGGTGTAACTGTACCATAAATAGTAGAAAGATCGTCTTTATTTATAATGG